>SYEI01000228.1 GCA_005800865.1 Bacteroidota bacterium
AAAATGTAGTTTAGATAGTTCAAATTTAGTAATCCTATTTTGACAAATTTGAATGAATGAGTAATTGGTAGGTTTTTTCTAATAAGTGCTCAAATTCAACCGATAAATGATAAATTCCTTAAGGTAAATGAACGATAAAAGGTGTTATAATGTTAAATTTCAGAAAGTCTAAAATGCCCAAAAAATCTTTATAATTATTGTAATCGAGATGTTTATTTAAAACGAAAATATAATCTTACAAAAATCATCTGCGTTTAAAGAGGCTCCGCCAATTAATCCGCCATCAACATCTTTACAAGCAAATAATTCCTGAGCATTTTGAGCATTACAACTTCCGCCGTATAATATAGATACATTGCCAGCTATAGCAGAATCGTAAATATCTGTAATAATACCACGAATAAATGCATGCATTTCTTGAGCTTGCGCAGCTGTTGCTGTTTCTCCAGTACCTATAGCCCAAACTGGTTCGTAAGCAATGATGAATTTTGAAAATTCAGTAACTGTAAATTCTTTTAATACAGTTGTTAATTGTTCAGTAATCACTTTAAAATGATTATCGGTTTTACGCTCATGAATAGTTTCACCAACACAAAAAATAGGGGAGATGTTATTTTTAAGAGCTTCCTTTATTTTTAAAACAAAGTCTGCTTCTTTTTCTTTAAAATATTGTCTTCTTTCGCTGTGACCTACTAATACATAATGGCATCCAACTGAGTTTAACATATTGGCGCTTACTTCACCAGTAAATGCTCCATTAGCGTTTGTGTGGCAATTTTGCGCACCTAAAAAAAAGTTTTCTTTTTTCGCAAGTTGTTCGCTAATGGTATTTAAATAAGGAAAAGGTGGGATAATTATTTTGGTTACTTCATCAAAATCATTTACTTGATTTGTAATCATTTCTACAAGCATTTTCGCGTCTTGTAGCGATTTATTCATTTTCCAGTTTCCTGCAACTATTTTTTGTCTACTCATTATTTTACTCTAACACGTGGGTCTAATACACCGTAGGCGATGTCTACAAATATATTGGTAATCACAAATATAGTAGCAAATATTAAAGTAGCGCCCATTACTACTGGTAAATCATTTTTAGTTAAAGCTTCAAATACTTCGTATCCAATACCTTTCCAACTAAAAATATATTCCACAAATACAGCTCCTGCCATTAATCCAGCAAACCAACCCGAAATAGCTGTAACAACAGGATTTAAAGCATTTTTTAAAGCGTGTTTGATAATAATGGCATACATTGTTAAACCTTTTGCTTTGGCAGTTCTGATATAATCCTGACTCATCACGTCTAATAAGGAGCTTCTCATTAATTGAACCACGATTGCTAAAGGTCTAATTCCTAAAGTTATAGAAGGTAGTATTAAGTTTTTCAACTTTAATTTCTCTCCGTCCCAAACGTCAATATCATATAAACTACCTGTTGGCGATAGTCCTGTATAATCCGCTAAAACGTAACCAAATAACCAAGCAATGATTAAACCCACAAAAAACGAAGGCGCTGCCATACCTAATACGGCTAATACTAGTGATAATTTATCATAAATGGTATTGCGTTTTATGGCGCTTATAATACCTAAAAATATCCCAACGATGGAAGCAATAACAATGGAGGTAAAAGCCAACACGGCTGTTTCAGGTAATGTTTCTATAATAATATCAGCAACACGTCTTTTAGTGATGTATGAACGTCTTAAATAAGGCAGTTTAACAACAATTGATTTGTTAGTTCCTATAGTAAATAAGGGTTTCCAGCTATATTTTTCAGGATTTAAGTACCAAATACTTTGATTATTTTTGTTATTATGAATAGAAACTGGAGATAAATCGTTTAAATACAGGGCGTATTGCTCCATAATTGGTCTATCAGTTCCTAAATCTTTATGAATAGCTTCAATGGCATCCTTGTTAGCTCTTTGCCCAAGCATAATAGTTGCAGGATCTCCAGGCAATACATTAAACAAGAAAAATATAACGGTAATTACACCGTATAAAACCAAAATGCTGTATAATATTTTTTTAGTTATATATTTTATCACAATCTAAAAGAGGCAAGGTCTATAATCTGCTAAGTAAGTAAAATATTTCAGTATATAAAATATTTTGGGCGAAATTTAAACTTTGTAGTTTCCATTAAAATTTTAAGGTAAATTTGTGAGAGTTGACAATTATATCCAAAATATTGACTGTTTACCACAAACTTTTGTGTTTTGTGCTGTTGTTTGCTTGTTATTACTCATCTGCTCAAAAGGTGGGTTTTGTTATGAGTGGAGGCGGAGCTAGTGGCATTGCCCATATTGGCGTTTTAAAAGCTTTAGAAGAAAACCATATTCCCGTTAATTGTATTGCAGGTACTTCCATCGGTAGTATTATTGGTGGTTTATACGCCTCTGGATATTCTCCTGTTGAAATTGAGAGAATGGTAAAAGAACAAGCTTTTTCCGACTTAACAAAGGGAGAAATGTCGCCTAAATTTGGGTATTTTGTTCGCAAAAGAGATGATTATGCTTCTTGGAGAACTTTAAAATTAAATTTAAATGGAAGTTTATTAAGTAACCTAGCTACTAATTTAATTAATTCGGTGCCAATTGATTTTTATTTAATGGAAACGTTTGCTCCTGCCAACGCAGCTTCTCATTACAATTTTGATAGTTTATTAGTGCCATTTAGATGTGTAGCCTCTGATATCGAAAAAAAGCAAAGTGTGGTTTTTAGAGATGGCGATATGCCTTCTGCCATAAGAGCTTCTATGAGTTATCCATTTTATATTAGGCCAATTTCAATTGATAGTGCTTTATTGTTTGATGGAGGCTTGTATAATAATTTTCCTACTAATGTGATGTATGAAGAGTTGTATCCTGATTTTATGATTGGAAGTTCTGTGACCGAAAATTCACAAATGCCAAGTGATGATAATTTGTATTTACAACTAAGAAACATGTTGATGAATAAAAGCAATTTTAATCCTGTTTGCGAAAACGGCATTATTATTCAGCCTTGGGCAGATGTGAGTATTTTTAATTTCGATGCAATTCAACAGCTGATTGATAGTGGTTATGTAGCCACTATGAGACAAATGCCAAAAATAAAAACTTGCATTACCAATTTTGAGAACCCAGAACTGCTGGAGGCTAAACGAAAAGTATTCAGAGAAAAAGTGCAAGTTTCAAAAATGGTTTATGATAAAATCATTATACAAGGAGTAAACCCAAAAATGCAAAAATTTGTATCTAAAAGTATTTCTAATAAAGGGAAGCCAATTACATTTAAACAACTAAAACGCCAGTATTTTAGATTAATGGCCGATGAAAAAATTAAATCGGCTTATCCTACCACTAAACTAGATACAGCTACAGGAAAGTATACCCTAACTTTAAACACTAAAAGGGACAAGCATTTGTTTTTTGACATTGGAGGCAATTTATCTAATCGTCCTATTAGTAACTTCTTTTTAGCAGTGCAATACAATCATATAGGGAAAATTGGTTTTACCGCTTATGCCAATGGTTATTTAGGTAAATTAAACTCAAGCTCTCACACTAAATTAAGATTTGAATTCCCTACAAAAA
>SYEI01000229.1 GCA_005800865.1 Bacteroidota bacterium
CGCAGCATTAAATTCTTTTTGTTCATGTTTTAAAACCCCAATATTAATTAAGCAACGAGCAATTTGAAGTGTATTGCCTGTTTGGTTAGATGCTTGTAAGGATTGTAAATAAGAGTATTCAGCTAATTTAGGGTAATTAATATCACTATAAATGTTGCCAAGATTAGCTTGATTAATAGCAATCCAAAATTGGTTATTGATAGCCTGACTTAGTTGCAATGATTTTTTTTGATATTGTAATGCTTTGGTATAATCTCCTTTTTTATAAAATAAGAGCGCTAATAAATTATTGCTTTTAGCAAGATGTACTATACTCTTACTTTTTAAGGCTTCTTTTTCGCATAGAGTTGCAATTTTGTAGGATAGTTCAGGATCTGTATTTCTAATATCAAAACCGGTTTTGTATAATTGGTTAACTCTTTCTGTATCGTTTTCAATAGTTTTGATTTGGTATAACAACGAGTCATTTACTTGACTAAAGCCAGCAAATGATAATAGAATAGATATGATAATTAACTTCATTATTATCTGTAAATATAATTTGTTTTTACTTATGCTTTATATAATTTAGAAGCTAAATTTAGCCTATGATTCATTACAAATTATACCTCAAAAACCCTCAATCTCATTATATATATGTTGATTTAACGATTGACGCTGTTTCTTCTCCAAGCCTTGAACTTCAATTACCAGCATGGCGACCAGGACGTTACGAATTAGGTAATTTTGCTAAAAATGTAAAACGAGTTGATGTTTTTGATGAAAATGACAAATCTCTTGTTTATCAAAAATCCACTAAAGATTTATGGGTAATTGAAACGAATGGCGCTAAAAAAATAAAAGTCACTTATAGTTATCATACTACCGAAATTAATGCAGGTAATTGTTATGCCGATGAAACTCAGTTATATGTTAACCCTGTTCATTTGTGTCTATATGTTCCAAGCAGAATGCAGGAAGAACATACGGTTGAATTAGATATTCCTGAAAATTATAAAGTAGCCACTTCTCTTAAAAAAGTGAACAAGAATTTTGTTGCATCTTCTTTTGATGAGTTAGCGGATAGTCCGATTATGGCGAGTGCTGCGCTTCAATCAGATTTTTATGAAGTAAACGGAATTAAATTTTGGTTGCATTTTATAGGTGAATGCAAACCTGACTGGGATAAGTTTAAAACAGATTTCACGAAGTTTACTCAAACGCAATTAAATTTTTGGCAAGGTATTCCAACCGATGAGTACCATTTTTTATTTCAAATTTTGCCATTTAAATTTTATCACGGTGTTGAACATCAAAAATCAACGGTTATAGCTATTGGTCCTGGATATAATGTGAACAAAGGAAAAACATACGAAGATATTTTGGGAGTGTCTTGCCACGAATTATTTCACACGTGGAATATCAAATACATTCGTCCAGTTGAAATGTTGTCTTACGATTTTACAAAGGAAAACTATGCTCGTACTGGTTATGTATACGAAGGCTTTACAACCTATTATGGCGATTTATTATTGCTAACGAGCGGTGTTTTTAATACTCAAGAGTATTTTGACACTTTAGAGGAGCGTTTAACGAAGCATTTTCATAATTACGGACGCTTTAATTTATCGGTTGCACATTCGAGTTGGGATACCTGGTTAGATGGTTATGTGCCAGGAGCGCCATATCGTAAAACCTCTATCTACGATGAAGGAAATTTAGTGGCTTTTATGTTGGATACCTTAATCATGAAACATAGCAATAATCAAAAAGGGTTAAGTGATGTTTGCAGAGCATTGTATACCGATTTTGGTAAAAAACAAAAAGGTTATTCAGAGCAAGATATAATTAGTTTATGTGAAAAAGCGGCTGGGACATCATTAAAACTATTTTTTGATAAATACGTTTACGGAACAGAAGATTTTGAAATACCTTTAAATGAATGCTTGAGTTATATTGATGTTGAATTAGTAAAAACACCAAGTTCACAATCTTGCGAATCGCTTTATGGTTTTAAAACCTTGGACTTTGGATTGAATAGAAAAGTATCCTTAATTGCACCTTACTCGCCAAGTTGGAAAGCGGGTTTAAGTATTGGCGATGAAATTATTGCGGTAAATGGCTATACTTTAAAAAACGATTTTAATGATTGGATGCAGTATTTTAAAGAAACAGATATTGAATTAACGGTTTCATCAAACCAGCAGTTAAAAACAATAAAATTGGTAAAAAGCTCAAAACCAATTACTTATTTTGATACACTAAAGCTTAAACAAAAAGACATAAACTCTGTAAATTATAAACGTTGGTTGGAGTTGAACTCATAGATGAATTGTAGTTTTAAGGTTATTAATGTGTTATTTTTTTAGACGGTTGTTAATAACTAAAGCTTGAACTTTTGGTTAAACAATAAAAAGTTTCTAGTTTAGTATAAATAATCATTTAAAAAATTAATTAAAACACAAAACATTATGGAAGAAACAACAACTACAACAAATTCAAAAGCAGGTAAAGGTTTAGGTATTGCAGGTTTAGTATTAGGTATTTTGGCTGCTATTTTATCATTTGTACCTTGCTTAGGTATGTACGCAATGTTCCCAGGTATTATTGGTTTAGTTTTATCAGTTATTAGTATTATTCAAGCAAACAAAGCTGGTGCTGCAAAAGGCATGGCTATTGCAGGTTTAGTATGTTCTATCGTTGGTATTGCTATTGCAGGATGGCAATATTCTAAATTATCTGCTGTTGGCGAAGAGTTAAAAGAAACTTTAGAAAACTTAGATACTGCTAAATTAAGACAAGAAATGGAATCAGCTATTCAACAAGTAACTGACTCTTTACAACAACACTAAAAATGACTCACAAAAATAACGCTTACTTTATTGTAAACTTCATTTTTGTAATTTTAATAGGAATAGCATTAGGCTATTCCTATTTTTTTTATCCCAATAATCATCCTATTGGTTGTATTGTAAAAGATATGACAGGTAAAGATTGTTCCACTTGTGGCTTTTCAAGAGCATTTTCTTCTTTTACCCATTTTCAATTTAATGAAGGAAAATTATTTAATAAACATGCCTTTGGATGTTACTTATTTTTTGTTTCACAGTTTTTTTTGAGATTGTTTTTCGTTACTCATTATTATATTAAAAAGACAGAAATTTCTAGTAAGGTTATATTATTAGAAGTTATCATGACTATCCTCTTTTTTTTGGTAGTATTTGTACCTTTACTTCTCTA
>SYEI01000230.1 GCA_005800865.1 Bacteroidota bacterium
ACTTTAATTCATCAGAAAGTACATGTAACTCGTCTAGATGTTTTTGAGCAGTTGTAGGATCCTTTTTATATAAAGATCTTGCCAACTCAATCAATACGTCAGCCTTTGCTTTGCCTGTAGTAACATTGAGTCGGATATTTAGCGAATCGACATTTTTATACTGACCATAAGAACTTATGGCAAACGCTAAACAAATGATGAAATATGAGTATTTATTACACATAAAAAAACAAAGATTAGTACAAATAAGTAAGCGCAAAAACCAAATATCTGTAATTTTCCTGAATATACAGTGGAAAAATTATTAATTAATGATTTAATAGCATAAAAATATGGGTTACGATTAATCGTTACTTTATTTATCGCTTGTTTTTTTGGAAGGTATATGTGGTTAATTCCTATTTAAAATATAATCTTTTCAATAAAAAAAGCCTTTCATCTCTGAAAGGCTTTAAATTTAATTTTATAAAATTAAGCATTCACCGCTTCTTCCATATACGCCTCAATTGGCGCACAAGAGCATACTAAGTTTCTATCGCCATACGCGCTATCCACTTTAGCAACACTTGGCCAAAATTTATTAGCAACAACCCAGTTTAAAGGGTAGGCTGCTTTTTGGCGAGTGTATGGTTTTTTCCAATCATCAGCAACAACTAATTTACACGTATGAGGGGCGTTTTTAATAACGTTATCTACTTTATCAAACTTGCCATCCATTATTTCCTGAATTTCTTTTCTAATAGAAATCATGGCTTCACAAAAACGATCTAACTCTGCTTTCGATTCAGATTCGGTTGGTTCAACCATTAAGGTATTCACTACAGGAAATGCAACCGTTGGAGCATGAAAACCATAATCCATTAAACGTTTAGCAATATCTGCTACTTCTACTCCACTAGCCATTTTAAAATCATTACAATCTAAAATCATTTCATGCGCGCAGCGTCCGTTTTTACCAGTATATAAAATCTTATAACTGTCTTGCAATAATTCTTTCATATAGTTGGCATTTAAAATCGCAATTTCAGTTGCCTTCTTAACACCTTCGCCACCTAACATTTTAATATAACCATAAGAAATTAATAAAATTAAAGCGCTACCATAAGGTGCTGCGGATACTGCTGTAATTCCTTTATCTCCTGATGTATTTATAATTGTATGTGATGGTAAAAAAGGCACTAATTTTTCAACAACACCAATTGGTCCCATTCCAGGTCCACCGCCACCGTGCGGAATAGCAAATGTTTTATGTAAGTTTAAATGACACACATCTGCTCCAATGTTACCAGGTGATGTTAAGCCAACTTGCGCATTCATATTTGCTCCATCCATATAAACTAATCCACCATTATCGTGAATTAATTTAGTAATGTCGGTAATAGACTCTTCATAAACACCATGTGTTGAAGGATAAGTCACCATTAAACAAGATAAATTATCTTTGTGTAATTCAACTTTTTCTTTTAAATCAATTAAATCAATATTTCCTTTATCATCACATTTTGAAATAATGATTTTCATTCCAGCCATTGCTGCAGAAGCAGGATTAGTGCCATGAGCCGAAGAAGGAATAATTGCCACGTTACGGTGTGCATTGTTATTGGCAATATGATATGCTCTAATAACCATTAAGCCAGCATATTCGCCTTGAGCTCCTGAGTTAGGTTGAAAACTCATACGTGCAAAGCCCGTAATTTCAGATAAATCTTTATTTAATTGTTCAATTAACTCCGTATATCCTTGAGCTTGATTTAAAGGAACAAAAGGATGGATACTAGCAAATTCAGGCCAAGTTAATGGCAATAATTCAGAAGCAGCATTCAATTTCATTGTACAAGATCCTAAAGAAATCATTGAATGCACTAATGACAAATCTTTATTTTCTAAACGTTTAATATAACGCATCATCTCACTTTCACTATGGTAAGAGTTGAAAGTTGGATGGGTTAAATAAGAAGATGTACGTTTTAAATTTGAAGAAGAAATTAAGTCTGAAGTTTTGTATACTACATCGGCGGCTGAGCCTGTCGAAGCCGCAAAAACAGAAACGATATCATTTAAATCATTTTGTTCAATCGTTTGATCTAAAGAAATACCAACATGTTTAGCATCTACTAAACGGAAATTAATTTCCTTAGCCTCGGCAGCTGCTATAATTTTAGCAGCATCACATTCAACAACTAACGTATCAAAATATAATTTAGTTTTTACATTTAAACCTAATCCTTTTAAGGCTTCAGCAATTGTATTAGTTGAATTATGCACACTTTGAGCAATGGCTCTAATTCCATCTTGACCATGATAAACAGCATACATACTAGCCATAATTGCTAATAAAGCTTGCGCCGTACAAATGTTTGAAGTTGCTTTATCACGCTTAATATGTTGCTCGCGGGTTTGCAATGCCATACGCAATGCAGGATTACCTTCAGCATCGATAGATACTCCAATAATACGACCTGGTATTAATCGTTTGTAATCTTCTTTACAAGTAAAAAAGGCTGCATGTGGCCCACCATATCCCAATGGTACACCAAAACGTTGAGAGTTTCCTACCACACAATCAGCACCCCATTCGCCTGGAGGAGTTAATAATGCTAAGGCTAATAAATCTGTAGCAACTACTACTTGAATTTCTTTAGCATGCGCAGATTCAACAAAAGCTTTATAATTAGTCGCTTCTCCATTAATATCTGGGTATTGAATTAATGCTCCAAAAAATGAATCGTCTAAACTCACCGTATTTGCATCTGCAATCACTAGTTCAATACCATATGGTACTGCACGAGTTCTAACAACATCAATTGTTTGAGGAAAAACAGTGTTACTGATGAAGAATTTATTTCCACCATTTGCAATTTTAGTTTTACTACGATTACTATAAAACATAAATAAGGCTTCAGCAGCTGCTGTAGCTTCATCTAATAAAGAAGCGTTAGCAATAGGCATAGCAGTTAAATCCATCACCATGGTTTGGAAATTCAAAATAGCTTCCAAACGGCCTTGGGCGATTTCTGCTTGATAAGGCGTATAAGCCGTGTACCAACCTGGATTTTCGAGGATGTTACGTTGAATTACCGCTGGCAAAATATTGTTATAATAACCTAAACCAATATATGAACGAAATACTTTATTTTTCTTACCTAAGGCTTTTAAGTGTTTTGCATATTGATATTCACTTAAGGCAGGAGCTACCTGCAGTGGTTTAGCTAAACGGATACCTGCAGGTACTGTTTGAGCTATTAATTCATCAACAGATGCCACGCCAATTTTAGCAAGCATTTGTTTAACTTCACTTTCACGTGGACCGTTATGACGGGAAACAAATTTATCAGTAGTCATTTACAATATGGTTTTTAGAGGTACAAATTTAACTAAAATACCCGCCTTTGTATAACGTACTTTTCAACCGATTGTTTATAAGATTTTAGAGCTGATTTTGGACAGTTTACAAGATAACTCTCGCCACCAAAGTCCCTGTTCTTCCGAAATACTTCATTCCTTTAAGGTGGATTCCTTGATTTTTATAAAAGCTCATATTATATGGCGGAAATAATACTAAATATTCATACTCTTTAATTTTATGAGCGTCGTAATTGTCTCTTAAAACCACTTGTGTATTGAGTTGCTCTGCGGCAAAAGGATATTTATAGTGCTGCGTCATTTGATAATAGTTTCGGTAAACGCCATATAACTCACCTGTTAAACCTACCTTCTTAGCCCCAATGCTTTTTAAATAATCCAAGCACAATTTAGAATCTTCTTGCTGATAATAATCAAAGGTTTTACTAAAATTAATGGTGCTTATAAAATGAATAGCAATAACAGCCGTACAAGTAT
>SYEI01000028.1 GCA_005800865.1 Bacteroidota bacterium
AAATTTGAATTTACATTAAAGCCCCAGCCGTGCATCGTTACCCAACGACTGCAGCGCACACCCATAGCACAAATTTTACGAGTCTTAAATACATTATCTTCATCTAACCATACACCAGTTTCTCCTTTGCTTCTTCCAGCTTTAATGCCGTATTCATCTAAAGTTAAAATAATGGTTTCCTCTAGTAAACGTAAATATTTATGAATGTCTGTAAAAAAATGATCTAGGTCTAAAATTGGATAACCAACTAACTGTCCTGGACCATGGTAAGTAATATCTCCACCTCGATTTATTTTGTAATAAGTCGCATGCTTTTCTTCAAGCTGATTATCATTAATTAATAAATGAGAGGCATCACCACTTTTACCTAATGTATAAACGTGCGGATGTTCTACAAACAGCAAATGATTTTTTGTTTCAATTTGTTCTTGAGCTTCTAAATTCCTATTGGAAATTTTTTGAGAAATAGTTTCATTAAATAAACTTTCTTGAAAGTCCCAACAGGCTTTATAATCCATAAGGCCAAGGTCTTTAAAAAGTACTTGTTTATTCAATGTGATTTATTTTTAGCTTTTAGCTAATTCATTTTTTAAATTGGTAATTACATTTACTTCTACCGCATCAATGTTTTTTAAATCTGCGATGTAACAAGAAATCCAATCACCAATATTTATTAAATAAAAGAATTGTTCAACTTTTGAAGTTCCTTTTGCAGTAATGTCTGTTACAGAGTTGCTGTATTTAGCAAATAATGTTTTACAAATATCATAACGTTTAATTGTTCTTTCATAATCAAAAGATGTACGGAAAGTAACAACTGCCAATGCATCATTTTTTTCTACCCAACCTACTAATTCGTTATGATTCATTTCAGGTAAAGTATGGTGCCAGCATAACATTTTACTATTTTCGTTTATTTGTTGCCTGAATCTTATAGCCGCACCTTCACAAGAACCTAAAGAATAAATAACAGGCATTTTATTCAATAACTTTTTTGCAATAATTGCTGATTCAACTTTAATAGCCTCTTTTTCATTATCTAATAGTGCAATACTTGTTTTTACTTGATGTAATAAATCTGTTTTTACAAATCCATTAAACTGAACTATTTTAAATAATTGCACTAATGAGTATCCTATACAAGAACGTGGAGGATTTCCACCAGGAATAATAATCGTATCGAATTTATATTTTTCGGCAATTGCTTTAACTTCACCTCCACTTGTTATGCAAACAATTTGCGCATTTTTGTCAATAGCCTGCTTCATAGCAGATAGTGTTTCTTCTGTATTGCCGCTATAAGATGAAATAATTACCAACGAATTTGTATTTACAAATTCAGGTAAAAAATAATCTTTATTAATAATAATAGGAACTGGGCATTCAGATTGAACTAATTCTGATAGAATAGTGCCTCCAATTCCAGAACCTCCTAATCCAGTAACTACTATATTTTGGATATTATTTTTTTTAGTTAAAACTGCCGCATTTGCAATATCTAACGCTTCTTGTAATTGTTTCGTAAATCCTTCTACTAATGTCTTCATATTAAAAAATAGTAATAAGGTAAAAATAGCAAAAATATTGCAATTTAATAGCAATTACAATTAATTTAAAGTAATAATAAGATTAGATTTTCTCGTAAGATTTTACGGAATCCACCCATTTTTGCGGCACTTCAATGGTTTCTTTGGTTTCGTAATTAATACAAACTAAAGTACTTTTACCATAAGCGCATAAGTATTTATTATGCTCGTCTTCAATAGTTAAAACGTTTTCTATTTCAAAGCTTTTGGTGCCAAAACGAGTGATTTTTGTATAACAATACACCTCGTCTTCTAATAAAATAGGACGTTTGTACGTAATTTCTGTATTTGCTAAAATCATTCCTGTTTTAATCCAATCAATACTGTTTCTGAAAACATCTTTAAAATATTCTACACGAGCCGTTTCAAAATAAGTAATGTGATTAGCATTATTGACATGCCCTTGTTTATCAATATCCTTAAAACGAACTTGTATTTTAAGCTTGTGAATGTATGAAGATAAAAGTTCGTGCAGTTCCATGGTTATACTTCTCTATTTAATAAATGCAAGGCAAATTCTTTTAGGCTATTTTTTTTAGCGGTATTCGCTTCTAATTCTTCCAAATGTTTTAAAGCTATATCTGTGTGCTTATTAGCCTCTTTGATAGCCAATTCTTTTACTCCTAGAGTATTGTAAAGAGCAGTTACTTGTTTTACTTTTTCTGAATTTGAAATTTCCTTAGAGAATAACAAGTTATTTAATTCTTTAGTTTGAGCTTCATTAGCTAACTCAAATGCATCTAATAGCATAAAGGTTTTTTTGTTAGAGATGATATCACCCCCCACTTGTTTGCCAAATTTTTCATCATCGGCATACACATCCAACACATCATCTAAAATTTGAAAAGCAATCCCAACGTGTTTTCCAAATTCGTACAAATGTTGCTGACTTTGCTCTGATACACCTGCGCAAATGGCCCCCATTTGTAAGCTACAGCCTAATAATACAGCTGTTTTATAGGTAATCATGTGTATGTAATTTTCAACACTTACATTGTCTTGTGTTTCAAAGTTCATATCGTATTGTTGACCTTCGCATACTTCTAATCCTGTTTTTGAAAACAAAATAAGTAATTGTGCAACATGAACCTTGTTTGATTTGGCAAGCACTTCAAAGGCTTTTACCATCATGCCATCACCACTTAATAAAGCAATGTTGTGATTCCATTTTTCGTGAACAGTTGTATTTCCTCTGCGCAATGGTGCATTATCTAAAATATCATCATGTATTAACGAAAAATTATGAAATAATTCTACAGCTAAGGCTGCATGAATGGCTTCTTTTGGATTGGCGTCAAACAAATCACAGCCTACTAAAGTTAATAAAGGACGAACGCGTTTGCCACCAAGGCCAAGAATATAGCTCATTGGTTCATACATTTCCTGAGGCTTAGCTTTACCTAAAGAAACTTGCTGTTGATCAATGGCTTGATTTAAAATGGTAAATAAAGACGAGTATGCTTGCACAGGAATAAATTATTTGGCTTCTGCCATTTTTAGTAAGTAAGTTCCATAGCCACTTTTAGTTAATGGAGTTGCTATTTTGATTAATTGTTCTTTTGTAATGAACCCCATTTTAAAGGCTATTTCTTCAATACAACCAATTTTTAAACCTTGACGTTCTTCAATTACTTGAACAAACTGACCAGCTTGCATTAATGAGGCAAAAGTGCCAGTATCTAACCAAGCTGTTCCTCTATCTAAAATAGAAACTTTTAACTGTTTGCGCTTTAAATACTCTTTATTAACATCAGTAATTTCGTATTCTCCGCGAGGAGATGGCTTTAAATTTTTAGCGATTTCAACTACTGAGTTATCGTAAAAATATAGACCTGGTACCGCATAATTTGATTTTGGTTCGGTTGGTTTTTCTTCAATTGATAATACATTAAAGTCTTTGTCAAAATCTACAACACCATATCTTTCTGGATCGCTCACATGATAAGCAAAAACAACGCCACCATCAGGATTATTGATTTTTTGTAGCATACGACCTAAGCCAACTCCATAAAAAATATTGTCACCTAATACTAAAGCTACTTTATCGTTACCAATAAATTTTTCGCCAATAACAAAAGCTTGTGCTAAACCATTTGGTACTTCTTGAACCGCATAAGTAAATTTACAACCTAGTTGCTCTCCAGTTCCTAATAAACGCTCAAAATTTGGTAAATCGTTTGGGGTAGAGATAATCAGAATTTCATTAATACCAGCCATCATCAATACAGATAGTGGGTAGTAAATCATGGGTTTATCATAAATAGGCATCATTTGTTTACTCATTGCCAATGTTAATGGATGTAAACGAGTTCCTGAGCCTCCAGCTAATATAATACCTTTCATTTTGAGTTTAATTTTAGTGCTTTAAAAGTAAGATTTTTATTTTAAAACAATTGCTTTTTTCAAGTGTTTTTATGATAATATTAAGCAAATGCTTAGTAAGTTTGTAGGCAAATTTATTCTCCATGATTTCTCAAAATTCAAATAAAGCAGTTATTTATTGGCTCCTTACTGGCTGCGGCTTGGTTTATTTAATGGTTCTTATTGGATGTATAACACGTTTAACACATTCAGGCCTATCTATTACCGATTGGAGTTTTATGGGCTCGATGCCGCCATTATCTGAAGAAGCTTGGTTGGAACGTTTTGCTAAATATCAGCAAAGCCCTGAGTTTATTAAGGTTAACTATAGTATGCAATTACCTGAATTTAAGCATATCTTTTTTTGGGAATATTCTCACCGTATGGTTGGTCGCACCATGATGTATGTATTTGCTATTGGTTTGATTATTTTAATTATTCGTAAAAAAATTAATAAACAAATGCTGCCGTCTCTAATCTTATTGTTTTTTATGGGAGCGATGCAGGCGGTTATTGGTTGGTGGATGGTATATAGTGGTTTGCAAGCAAAACCTGCGGTAAGTCATTTTAGATTAGCTACACATTTGATGAGTGCATTTACATTATTTGCATTTACATTTTGGTTTGCACTTAAATTATTAAATCCTCATGATGATGCTTCGACAATCTCAACAACCACAAATGATGGAAGTAAATTAAAATGGTGGTCTGT
>SYEI01000231.1 GCA_005800865.1 Bacteroidota bacterium
GTAGTTGGCAAGGTCAATTTAACTCATTTAATAGCTAACCGTGATTACATCTTGAAAAACAACTTATTTATTTCATTAGTTGATGAGAAGGTGGGTTTAGCTAAAGATGAAACAAGAACAACAGTTTTTAAAAGAGAATTAGTGGCATAATTAAATTGTTTTTAATTCCTACTAAATTAGTAGTATATTTGTAACATAATTTTAATAACTCAATTTATGTTACAGAAAAAAACGAAATATGCGATCAAGGCCTTATTGTCTTTAGCCAAAGAATATAAAGATAATAAACCTATGAAAATATCTGAAATTGCTGAAAAGGAAGGGATTCCACGTAAGTTTTTAGAAGCTATTTTATTGGAATTAAGGCATCATGGCATTGTAGGAAGTAAAATGGGAGCGACAGGAGGTTATTACTTGTTAAAACATCCTGAAGAGATTATGCTAAGCAATGTGATTCGATTAACGGGGGGGCCTATAGCTTTATTGCCCTGTGTAAGCTTAAACTTTTATGAACCCTGTGTAGAATGCGTCAGTGAAGAGGTTTGTGGATTGAGAAATGTCATCTTAGAGGTAAGAGAAGCAAGTATTAAAATATTGTCTAAAACCAGTTTAGCAGATATTTTATTAAGAGAATTAAAGTTGAGTAAAAAAGTAAAACCATTGAAAACAAAGAGATAGAGCGTTTTAATTCCTACTATAACCATAGGAAATATAGAAAATAAATCACTTTTTTCTTGCACAATAAAAATAAACTTCATTAATTTGCAACATCAAAAATGAAAAACACAGTTTTAAATATAAATTTTACTAATAAACACATGATGTGTTGTTGGATGCTTCGATGTTGTTAACGGAAGGATATTGATATACAATAACTGGCCCCTCCGTTAATACGGAGGGGCTTTTTTTATAAAAAAATCAAAAACACATTTAAACAAAAAACAGATTATGGAAAAAATATTTATTAGTGAAACAGGACCAGAAGTATCAGCAGCTATTTACGGATTTTGGAGATGGAATACAGCTGCTTTAGCCAATCAAAAAAAGATTGAAGAAATTGTACGTTATAATTTGGACTTAGGAGTAAATACCTTTGATCATAGCAATAACTACAATAATGGAAAGATTGAAGAATTGTTTGGAAAAGCCATTGCATCAAGTTCTATAAAGCGCGAAGATATTATCATTTCTACTAAAGCTGGAATCAGAAAATTTTCAGATAAATCAACGAAAGGTGAATACTACGACTTAAGTCCTGAACATATTACCAAAAGTGTAGAAGATTCTTTAAAACGTTTAAAAACAGACTATATCGACATCTTTTTGTTAGAGCATTATGATCCGTTATATACTGTTGAAGAAACTGCCTCTGCATTAATTAAATTATTGCGCAGCGGTAAAATTAAAAACATTGGTGTTTCTAATTTCAATGTATTTCAGCACCGTTTATTGGCTAGCCATTTGTCTCAACCAATTGTAACAAATCATATTGAGTTGAACCTATTGCAAAGTTCAGCTATTGATGATGGACGTTTGGATTTTATTAAAGAGCAATATAGCAAGCCAATGGCGTTTGCACCTTTAGCTGGTGGCCGTATTTTAAACGGAAAAGATGCTAAGGCTTTAAAAGTGAGAAAAGTTTTAACGGATATTGCTAAGAAGCATTCAGTAAATGTAGAGCAAGTAGCTGTAGCATGGTTATACAAATTAGGAGCATTGCCAATAATTGGTAGCCCTGATAAAAAGCGAATTAAAAATGCTGCTAGTGCTTACTCAATTAAGTTAAGTAACGAAGAATGGTATAAATTATATAACGCCGCAAAATAATTATTATGCAAAGTTTTAGAACAGAATTAGAATTAGTCAATCACTCAGGCAAAGCCTTGGTTGAAAAAGATATCATTGATTTGGATAAAAAAATCAGAGAGTTTCGTGATGGTAAAATCAATGACGAAAAATTTCGCAGCCTTCGTTTAGCGCGCGGTGTATATGGTCAACGCCAACAAGGCGTTCAAATGATTCGTATTAAGTTGCCTTTTGGGAAAATTTCCACTAAACAGTTATTGCGTATTGCAGATATTAGTGATGAGTATTCTAATGGAAATTTGCATTTAACCACTCGTCAGGATATTCAAATTCATCATGTGAGTTTGGACAGAACACCAGAATTATGGGCTAAGTTAGAACAAGATGATATTACCTTACGTGAAGCTTGCGGTAATACGGTTCGTAATATTACGGCTTCGGCAGAAGCTGGGATTGATCCTAACGAACCATTTGATGTGTCTCCTTATGCTCATGCTTTGTTTAGTTATTTTTTGCGTAAGCCATTCGGACAAGAATTAGGGCGTAAGATTAAAATAGCTTTTTCTAATAATGATAAAGATACAGCTGTAACTTATATTCATGATATTGGTTTTATCCCAAAATTAAATGAAGCAGGAGAAAGAGGTTTTAAAATTTTAATTGGAGGTGGCTTAGGAGCTCAACCATTTTTAGCTCAAACCGCTCATGAGTTTTTACCTGAAAATCAATTAGTGCCATTTGTTGAAGCTACTATTAGAGTTTTTGATAGACATGGAGAGCGTGTTAGCCGACATAAAGCTCGAATCAAATATTTGATTCATAAAATTGGGGTAACTGAGTTTTTGAAATTAGTGGACGAAGAACAGAAAGCGGTATTAAATAAAACATACCTAATTGATTTAAACGCCGTTAAGTTTTCTATTCCTGTTAATTCAGTTAAGAAAGAAGAGGCAGTTGTATCCAATCGTTTAGAATATGATAATTGGGTATCTACTAATACCTTCGAACAAAAGCAATCTGGTTTTTATGGAGTGTATATAAAAGTTTTACTCGGAAATATTTCTTCTGCAACTGCTCGCAAATTAGTTAAGATTATTAATGCTTATGCGTCTTCGGAAGATGTACGATTAACTATTAATCAAGGGATATTATTGAAGTTTGTTACGAAAGATGCATTGCCATATTTATTTAACGAATTAAGTAAACTTAAATTAGCAACACCTGGATTTGATTCGGTAGCAGATATCACTGCTTGTCCTGGAACTGATACGTGTAATTTAGCGATTTCAAATAGTACTAATATTACTGTTGAGTTAGAGAGAGTTATCTATGCGGAGTTTCCTGATTTAATTCACAACCATGATATCAAAATTAAAATTAGTGGTTGTATGAATTCTTGCGGACAACATGGCTTAGCGCATATCGGTTTTCATGGTAGTTCATTTAAAGTAGGAACAAATGTAGTACCAGCATTGCAGGTGTTATTGGGAGGCGGAACATTAGGAGATGGGAAAGGGAGAATTGCTGAAAAAGTGATTAAAGTAGCAAGTAAACGCGGACCTGATGTTTTAAGAACTCTGTTTAATGACTTTGAAAAAAATGCTAAAGCAGGAGAATATTTTCATTCTTACTATGACAAACAAGGCAAAGATTATTTCTACCAGTTGTTAAAGCCTTTAGGAGATAATAGTACTTTGAAAGAGACTGATTATTTTGATTGGGGTTCTGATGAGAAATTTGCAACGGCTATTGGAGTAGGAGAGTGTGCCGGAGTGATTATTGATTTAGTGTCAACTTTGTTTTTTGAAGCTGAAGAGAAATTAGCATGGAGTGCCGAAGCTTTTGATAATGGGCAATTTGGAGATAGTATTTATTACACCTATGCGTCTTTTATCAGTGGAGCAAAAGCATTGTTGTTAGATAAGCAAGTTCATGTAAATACACATCATACATTAATTGCCGATTTTGATAAACATTTTGTAGAGACTGAATTAATTAAACTGCAAACTAGTTTTAAAGAATTAGTGCTTCAAATTAATAAAAATGAACCTAGTAAAGAATTTGCTGAAACATATTTTGCTGAATCACAATCATTTTTAAATCAAGTAAAAACATTTAGAGAAACCAAAGTATTAGAATCAAAATAATCTCATTTAAAAAAAATAAATATGTCAAACTATATATATCCAAAAATCACTTTAGTAGGCGCTGGCCCTGGTGATATAGAATTAATTACCTTAAAAGGTATCAACGCATTAAAAACGGCGGATGTTGTTTTATTTGATGCATTAGTAAACAAGGAATTACTACAATTTGTACCAAAAGATGCTGTGAAAATATACGTTGGAAAACGTAATCATCAACATACCTATACTCAAGAACAAATTAATACGTTAATTGTTGATATGGCCTATACTTATGGTCATGTGGTACGTTTAAAGGGGGGAGATTCATTTGTATTTGGTAGAGGACAAGAAGAATTAAATTATGCCAATGCCTTCAATATCGAAACGTCAGTTGTGCCTGGTATTTCCAGTTCAATTTCGGTTCCAGCTTTAGCGGGAATTCCGGTGACTCATCGTGGTGTAAGTGAAAGCTTTTGGGTAATAACTGGCACTACAAAAGACAATCAATTGTCGCAGGATATTTTATTGGCTGCAAAAACCAATGCTACCGTTGTTGTATTAATGGGCTTAGGAAAACTAAAAGAAATAACCGAAGTCTTTAACAAAGAAGGAAAGTCTGATACCGCTATTGCATTAATTCAAGATGGGTCTTTGCCTACTCAAAAAATCGCTTTAGGAACTATTGAAACGATAGAGGATGTGGCAAAAGAAAATAACATTAAAGCTCCTGCTGTTATTGTTATTGGAGAAGTAGTTAAGCAACACCAAAATTTCGAGTCTTTATTATCTAATTACCAGCATTTAGCAAACTAGTGACCAAGTCCACTCATATATCCATCCTGTTATCAGTTTTGTTTGCTACGAGTCTAGCTCAAAACAACTCACCTATAATTGTAAGGGATAATATGGTTTGGGTAGGTTATTTTAGTATGATAAAATTTAACGATAAATGGAGTTTAAATTCTGATGCCCAATTTCGAACTAGAAATGAAGTAAAAAATTATTCCCAAGCCTTATTAAGAACAGGATTATCATATAAATTAAACGAGAAAGTAGATGTTACTTTAGGATTAGCTCACTTCCGTTTTTTTATTACTAATGATAAAACTAGGGGGGAATGGCGTCCTTGGCAAGAATTTAAACTGAATGATAAATTTGGCAATTGTAAATTATCGCATCGATTTAGAGTTGAACAGCGTTTTAATGAAACCGTAAAAAATAGTGAAGCTACTAACGATTATCAATTTAATTTCAGGTTTAGATATCGATTCGATTTGCGTTATCCTATTTTAAAAGAAAATAAATCTGGAAATAATATATATGCATTAATTGGTAATGAAATTATGGTAAATGCTGGGAATAATATAAGTTATAATTATTTTGATCAAGATAGATTATATATAGGTGTTAATTACGAAATCAATAAAAAAATAGCGTTACAATTACAATATATGCATATTTGGCAACAAGCCTCAAATGGTCTGACATTAAATAGCAATGAAGTTATACGTTTTAATATCTATCACACGATTAGTATATGAGTATAGAAAACCAAAATAGATTATTTCCTGTTTTCTTAAAACTAGAAAACTTCCGTGTGCTAATAGTTGGTGGCGGTAAAGTTGGTTTAGAGAAAGTAACGGCTGTTTTAATTAAC
>SYEI01000232.1 GCA_005800865.1 Bacteroidota bacterium
AGAATGGTTCTGCTGCGTATTTAAAAGCGGTTGTAAAAATGGTCATGAACATAGCTATCCGATAACATTGTCCGTAAATACCTAATTGTGTTTTTGCAACATCTTCGGGAAGCAAATACTTTAAAATAAATCGGTCAAAAGTTTCGTTAATCATTCCTGCAAAACCTAATATTAATAAGGGCCACGCATACCTTAGCATTTGTTTCCATAACTCTTTATCAAATACATATTGAATGCCGGTAAATTCTTTTGCTAAAAATAACAAGCTCACCAAATTAGCTAACAACCCGGCTAGAAACATGTAGCCTACTCCTACTTCTGGATTATAAAATTTTGCAAAAGCAGAATCTGGTTCATTAAAATATGCAGGCTTACAGATGTTGAAATAAAAAATACAGATTAAAATAAACACAAACACATTTAATAATTTGAGCATTCCAAATTTCCTCGCTTGATTATTTAATCGTAAACGTGCAAAAGGAATAGCCATCATCGCATCCGTAGCCACAATTAATACACACCAAATTATATAGTTCACATGGTCGGGTTCTTTTATAAAATCGGCTATAGAGCCAGAAAACAAAATAAACAATAGGGATAATCCTATGCTGCTTCCAAAAATAGAGATGATAGCGGTTGAATAAACTCGAGATTTATCTTCTACTTTATTTGAAAAGTGAAAGAAAGCCGTTTCCAAACCATAGGTAAATAAAATATTTAAAAAACTGATATAAGCATAAAATTCTGTGTTAGCTGATAATTCAGAAGGTCGCTCGAAAATGTAGGTTAGTACAAAAGAATATAAAAAAGTAATCACACGAGGAAGAACACTTCCTAAACCATAAACGGCGGTTTGCGATGCTAATTTTTTAAGTGGGTTCGACAAGTTTGTAATTTAATTTACAAAAATAGGTTATTTAGCCTGATTTGCTTTATGCTAAGCATTAAGATATTAACGGGTAAAAGTGTTCATAAAACAAAAAAGGCTTTCAAATTTCTCTGAAAGCCTTTTTAATTGTATCATTTCAATTATCTAAACAACGTTACATAACCTTGGTTTTTAATCTCTTCGCCAACAGCTCCAGAGGCTCTGATGATATAGAAATACGTTCCATCATCCGCAGGAGATCCGTTAACTTTCCCGTCCCATGCATTAGCAATATCTGAAGATTTAAATACTAATTTACCCCATCTGTTAAATACCGAACACTCGAAAGATGTAATGTTTGTTCCTTTAACCGCAAAGAAATCATTGGCTTTATCTCCATTTGGTGTAAATACATTTGGCACAATAATCTCAGGAATTAAATCAATCACTACAATTGATAAAGTGTCGCGAGCAACACAACCTGTAGAACTTGTAGAAGTATATATTACTTGGTAAGTACCACCTATTTGATAGGTTTGTGGTGTAGGATTTTGTGAAGTAGAGGTGCTTCCGTTTCCAAAATTCCAATTAAAAGTAGTACCGCCGCTTCCTAAATCAGCAAAATTTACAGTTAAAGGTGCGTTTCCAATTAACGAATCAGCCACTATATTAACTACAGGTGGAGGATTGGTAGCTACTGTAAACACAGCTGTTGCCGATGGTAAAGTACAGCCATCTGATACAGTTAAAACATAATTTGTACTTGTTGGTACTGATCCATAAACCATAACAGTTGGTGTTGTTGCACCATTGCTCCACGAATAAGTATATGGCCCGCCATTTCCTGGGCTAGTTATTGTTGGAACTAAAATCAAAGAATCTCCTACACACATTGCAACAGAGGTAGCACTAACCGAAAGAGATGGCGTTAAAGTAACTGAAACTGTTTGTGTTTGAATACAACCATTTAAATCACGAACTGTACAAGTGTATTGTGTACTTGCTGTTGGCGTAACTATTGCACTCGACCCGCTTAAATTACCTGGATTCCATGTGTATGAATACGCAGGCGTTCCTCCTGATGCAGAAGCAGATAAGTTTGTTGAATTTCCAAAACAAGTAGTAGAACTTGGGCTCGCAGTTAACGCTAAGGCCGTTGGTTCTGAAACGTTAACAACACTTGATGTAGAGCACCCTGCTCCATCTAAAACCAAAACAGTATAAGTTCCTGCACCTACTCCAGTAACAGTTTGTGTTGTTTGAGTAATAGTTGGTGACCAAGTAAAACTAAATGGAGTTGAACCTCCTGTTAAATTAACAGAAACTGTTCCTGTTAATTGCCCGTTACATGATGGTTGAATAACATTAAATGAAGATACAGAAGGTGCTGTTGTTGTAACTACTGTAAATACAGATGCAGCTGAAGGGGTGGTGCATCCATCAGAAACAGTAACTGTGTAGTTATCTACTCCTGGCGTAGCATCAGCAGGTACAGAAATGGTAGGAGTTGTTGCTCCATTTGACCATGTATAAGTATATGGTCCGCCATTACCTGCACTTGTAATTGTTGGCGTTAAAATAACCGAACCACTTGATGCGCAAATTGACTGAGAACTAGCTGCTACTGTTAACGGTAATCCTACTGTTATACCAACGGTTTGTGTTACAGCACAACCGTTAGCATCGTTAAGAGTGCAAGTATATTGAGCGCTAGAAGCTGGTGTTACTGCTACCGATGCGCCACTTAAATTTCCTGGATTCCAAGTATATGAATAAGCAGACGTTCCGCCAGCTGCAGAAGCCGTTAATGTTGTTGAATTTCCAGAACAAATAGTAGCATTTGAAGATGTCGTTAAAGTTAATACCGTTGGCTCTGATACAGTTACAACACTCGTTGTAGAACAACCATTATTATCTAACACTAATACCGAATAAGTACCAACACCTACTCCTGTTACAGTTTGTGTTGTTTGTGTAATAGTTGGCGACCAAGTAAAACTAAATGGAGGATTTCCACTAGTTAAATTTGCAACTACCACACCGTTTGATTGCCCATTACATAATGGCGAAGTGACGCTAAAAGAAGTAACACTTGGCGGTGGATTATTAGATATTTGAACAGTTTTAGTAACTACACATCCACCATTTGACATTGTAACTGAATAGGTGGTATTGAATGGAATATTAGTTTGAATACTACTCGTGTTACCTGTAGGTGTCCAAGAATAAGTTAAACCAACCGTTGATGAAGAAACTGAAACAGTAGCTGTACCAAATCCACTTGGACCAGCACAACCACCACCAGAGGTTGACAAAGAGGCAGTAATACCTGGAGTAATCGTAATCGTTTCGCTATGTATAGCCATACAAGATCCATTCATAGATTGATGGGTAACGACGTAAACTCCTGGGTTATCAAAAATTGCTGAAAACATTGGTCCCGAGCCAAAGGCTGGCGTTACACTTGTTGTAGGACTCACTGTCCAAATATCAGTTAAGGATGGTAATACTGCCATATAATTAGCAGTTGAACCTGCGCAAAGAGTTGGTGGACCAACAAACAAAGCATTAGTGTTGGCTACAAAAACTGTTATGTTAGGATTGTAAGGAATGCCGCATCCTTCTTTAGCAACGGCGCTGCAGGTATCATAAGACAATGTATAAGTTGTTGTGGACGTTGGATTTACTAAGACGGTTAACGTATTGACGGCAATGACGCCACTAGGACCTCGCCAGACTATGGAATCGCAGGTGGCGCAACCCGGAATTAAACTTTTTAAAGGACTACAACCTTGGGGTGGAGTAAAAGTGAGTAATACTGGGCCACCGCAAGATGGATTTGATAACGATGTAACGGGATTAGAAGAAATAAAACCTGGCACTTCAGGAACAGGTGTGCCTGGAACGGTAAACGAAACTACTGGTCCAAAAGGCCCAGGAGAACCGAAGCCTCCAGTAACAATCTCCCTGCAAGAAAAATAATACACTTTACCTGGACATAAATCCGTAAAAGGAATATAGGTTGTATGATATGGCTCTAAAGCGCATTGATCAGGCCAACTTGATGCTAAATTGTAATTTGGTACATTTAATAAGGAGTTATACCAAGGAAATGAATTATAATTAACTCCAGTACCCGTCCAATTTTGTAAAAAGGTTTTGATACATAAATCTGGAGGAGTATTTGAAAAAGCTAAAGGGTTACAAGAAACCTTGGTTTGCATCCAAAATGGCCCGCTACCACAGGTAGCAGCGTCTGAAGAAGCTGTAACTGTAATACCCGCCGTACCCACAGTATAAGTGGCATTTACAAGAGGTAAACCGTGACTTGCTTTTAATAATTGTGAAAATGAAATTAAAAGACTTAACAGAAAAATAATACGTATTGATTTTTTCATAGTATAGATTTGATTGAATTTCAAATTTATAGCAAAAAACTACAAAAATTAGATTCCTAAATAAATGAAAGGGTAGTTTCACTCAATATAAAGTAACTAAGACTTCATTTTTTCGATCAATTTTGTGGTAGAAAAACCATCAACTAATTGAATGGTCATTACTTTTCCGCCTTTGGCTTTTACAATATCGTAACCCACAATATCTTCTGCTTTATAATCACTGCCTTTAACTAAAATATCTGGCTGCACAAAATCAATTAACTCAAGAGGAGTATCTTCATCAAATAAAATAATTGCGTCTACACATTCCAAGGCAGCTAAAATAATGGCACGAGTATTTTCTGAATTGATTGGTCTTTCAGGCGATTTACCCAAACGCTTAACTGAAGCATCTGTATTTAATCCTAAAATCAATTTATCTCCCAAATCACGAGCATGGCATAAATATTCTACGTGGCCACGATGCAAAATATCAAAACAACCGTTGGTAAAAACCAACTCTTTATTTTCAGAATTCCATTGATTTAAAAGTGTTTTTAAAGACTCTTTTGAATGAAATTTTTCAGATAATTTTTTATGATACGACATCACTTTTATTTTTATTAATGATCGGTAATAAAATAAGACTTATGATTCCTAAAACAACCACCAAAATAAATTGAGATGTCCAGGCCATCCAAGGAAAAGCAACTGCTGATATTATTTCGACATGATAGGTAGCAGTTAACAATGCTGTAATAATAGCAGGATAGGCGCCTAACCCACCTGGAGAAAACACAACGCCAAACGTTCCAAATAATAATAACACTAAACATTCCGAATGTCCTAAATCTGATGTGCCTGCAAAAGCAAAAAAACAAGCGTACAAACTATAAAAATAAGATGCCCAAATAGCAATACTTAAAGCAATGAACTGAAATTTTTTGTCAATGTCTTTTACAGAACTTAGTCCATTTCCAAAACCTTTGATAATGTTTCCAAATTTACCTGTTAATGCTTTGGCTAATCTTTTACGAATCAACATAAAGCCGATAAAAGCAATAATTACTAATGAAATCAGAATAATAAATTTTACGGGTTGTGCCGAAATACCACTTAATTTGCCCATCAATGGATCAACAATATATTCTACAGCTAAAGTTTTAAGTTGCGAAAACTGAGCGAATAAAGTCAACACAAAAATAGCAACTAACAAAAGCATATCTACAATACGTTCAGTAATAACTGTTCCTAAGGCTACTTCAAATGGCACATCATCATATTTAGTAACCAACGTACAACGTGTCAACTCTCCCATTCGGGGCAATCCATAATTTGCAAAATAGCCTACTAAAACAGCGCCAAGGGCATTTGCTGGTTTAACAGAATAACCTAATGGTTTTAATAAATAATTCCAACGAAACGCTCGTAAATAGTGACTTAAAAAAGCTATTGCAATTGAAACACCTACCCAAAAATAATTGGCTGTTGCAAACGAATCTGCAATTTTATCTCTCTCGCCCCAAACCGACTTAATAGATAACCAAGCTAACAAAATGCCTACACCAAGCAATACCGTAAATTGAATAATAGACTTGGTGCTTTTGTTCATGTATGTTATTTTAAACGATTTGTTTTAGTGTCTGGAAAAACTACCCAAGGTTTAAATGTTTTTGCCGTTTCAAATTCCATATTGGCATAAGAGATAATAATAACGACATCGCCCAAA
>SYEI01000029.1 GCA_005800865.1 Bacteroidota bacterium
TACAATTAATTTGCACTTCTACTTCATCCAAACTATCTTTTTGAAAATTGTAAGCTACAGAGTAATTTGTGATGCTATCAATGGTATATTCAAAATACAAATAATCGTGGGCTACTTCAGAAGGCTCTTTCGTTTCTGTTTTAGTAATAACATCGGCCTTACTATTTAAATCAACGCCTCTTATAACACCATCTTTACTGCGTATGATTTCATCCAACGCTTCGCTGTATTCAGGGAAGATACGTGGCTTTTTTTGCTCAACCACTTTAGGATGTTCTTCGCATGAAAAAAATCCTAAAGAAATTACTAGCAAACTATAATAAAGTATTTTACGCATAAATTTATTTTTCTATTTCTTCTGTCGTTACATGTTGTACTTCTGGTCTCATTTGCGGAAACAATAATACATCTTGTATAGACGGTTGATTAGTCAACAACATACACAAACGATCAATTCCAAAACCAATACCTGCGGTTGGTGGCATACCATATTCTAAAGCACGTAAAAAATCGTAATCAATAAACATGGCTTCATCATCTCCACGTTCCATTAATTTCACTTGATCTTCAAAACGTTCACGTTGATCAATTGGATCATTTAATTCAGAATAAGCATTGGCAATTTCTTTACCATTAATCATTAACTCAAAACGCTCTACTAATCCAGCTTCTGTTCTATGTTTTTTAGTTAATGGGCTCATCTCAACTGGGTAATCTGTAATAAACGTTGGTTGAATGTAATGTCCTTCGCATTTCTCTCCAAACAAGGTATCAATTAATTTTGCTTTACCCATTGTTTCATCTATTTCTAAATGTAACGTTTTGCAAACTGCTCTTAATTCAGTTTCATCCATTTTACTAACATCATGTCCTGTATGTTCTTTAATAGCATCATAAATAGTAACGCGTTTAAATGGTGGTGCAAAATTAATTGTTTTGTCGCCAACTGTTAATTCAGTAGTTCCATGCAAATCCACAGCAATTTTTTCTAGTAATTTTTCTGTGGTATTCATCATCCAGAAATAATCACGATACGCTGCATAAAATTCTAATACGGTAAATTCTGGATTGTGTGTTCTATCCATTCCTTCGTTACGGAAGTTACGACTGAATTCATATACCCAATCAAACCCCCCAACAATTAAACGTTTTAAATATAATTCGTTGGCAATACGTAAATACAACGGCATATCCAATGCATTGTGGTGAGTTAAAAACGGACGAGCCGCTGCACCACCAGGTATAGATTGCAATACAGGAGTATCAACTTCTAAAGCACCATTATCATTTAAGAAATTACGGATAGAAGAAATAATTTTTGTACGTTGCTCAAATGTTTTTTTAACTTTTGGATTAATAATTAAATCTACATAACGTTGTCGGTAACGAAATTCAGGATCCGAAACTTCATCAAACGCGTTTCCATCCGCATCTGTTTTTACAACAGGTAATGGTTTTAAAGATTTACTTAATAATTTAAAGGAAGTAACATGAATTGATGTTTCACCAGTTTTAGTAGTAAACACATAACCTTCAATACCAATGATATCTCCTAGGTCAATTAATTTTTTCCAAACAACATCGTATAATACTTTATCATCTTCATTCGGACAAATATCATCTCTACGAACATAAATTTGTATACGATCTGTACTATCTTGTATAACCGCAAACGCTGCTTTACCCATATCACGCACACTCATGATACGACCAGCAATGCTAATGTCTTTATAATTTAATTTATCACGCTCATAGTTTTCCTTGATATCATGAGCGGTTACATTTATTTTAAATTCCTCTGCAGGATATGGATCGATGCCTAATTTTTTTAGTTCGGCTAATTTCTCTCTTCTTAACTCTTCTTGTTCACTTAGTTCTTGCAACATGGTTCTGTAATTTTTCTCGAAGTTAACTAAATACTGTGCTTCAGCATTACAGCTTGAGTTCTATCTATTCACAATTTATTAATACATAAGACTTCGTTTATAAAACGACATTTTGGGAATAATATTTCGCAATTTTCTAAAAATATATCGAAAGAATCACTCAATTTTTCTAAAAATGATGAGATTAACGGAGAGAGGATGAAAATTAATTAATTGATTATCAGTATTTTAACTAATTTTACAATTATTTTGTTTAATCATATAAAGATATTGTTAAACATTTAATACATTTGTTTAACGATTTAAAATAATAGTTAAACAATATTAATATATAAGCCATGACAGCAATTGAATTTAATACCCGCATTTTAAACGAAAAGCAATCTTTAAAAAACTTTGCATTAAGTTTAACCCGTAACAATGATGATGCCTTAGACTTAGTTCAGGATACTTACGTAAAAGCAATCACTTATCGCGAAAAATTTGAAGACAGCACAAATTTAAAAGCTTGGTTGTTTACCATTATGAAAAACACCTTTATCAACTCATATAGACGTGCGGTGAAAACGAGAGAGATTATTCAAACTAATGCTGATTTGGCAATGAATCGTGCATTTAAAAATAATCATCAAGATCTTACTGAATCGAGATTAGCCACAAAAGATATTTTAAATAAAATTGAAAATTTAGAAGATCAATACAAAATACCTTTTACAAGATATTACAGCGGATTTAAATACGAAGAGATTGCTCAAGAAATGCAATTACCGCTTGGAACCATTAAGAGCAGAATATTTTTAGCTCGTAAGCAATTGATGGTATCCATTGAGAAATCAATGAACTAATTAAATTTAATTTTCACAAAAGGATTCATATTAAATATGAATCCTTTTTTTATGAATCCAATTATTGTATTTTTGAATAA
>SYEI01000233.1 GCA_005800865.1 Bacteroidota bacterium
ACTTATATTCAAACAAAAGCTCTATTGAGTCGCGACAAAACTTTTTGATTACTAATTCTCGCGACGAAGTGCTCTCTTCAGTTTATTATAAACCTAATGATGTTGTATATATACAGTCGGTGCGCAATAGAGAGAAGTTATATGAAGTAGATTATTTTAAACCAAAATTCAAACTGGCACTTCCACCTTTTTCTGTTGAATTAATGCCGAAGTTTAATTACAAGCCAGATTCTACGTTTAGTGTATACGAAACAAATGGGAAAATTGAATTAGCTCTTCCAGCAAAAGGATTTTTTCATTTGAAAACAAATATGGCAACTAAAGATGGCGTGACATTTTTTGTGTATGAAACAAGTTATCCTAAAATAAAAAATACTGAACAAATGATTTTAGCTACACGTTATATTATGGCTAAAAAAGAATTTGACAATTGCCTGCAATCGCCTGATCAAAAAAGTGCTATTGATAAATTTTGGGTTGAGATTGGTGGCAGTGCTGAAAGAGCAAAAGAACTGATTAGAAAATATTATTTGCGCGTTCAAGAAAGTAATAAATTATTTACGAGTTTTCAGGAAGGATGGAAAACCGATAGAGGAATGATTTACATTGTTTTTGGCGCACCTAATAAAGTTTCTAAACGAAAAAATGGAGAAGTATGGATTTATGGTGAACCTAACAATCCAACATCCATCTCGTTTTCATTTATAAAAATTATTAATCCTTTTACAGATAATGATTTTTATTTAGAAAGAAGTGAGCTTTATAAAGAAAGATGGTATCAAGCAGTAGACATGTGGAGACAGGGTAGGATTTACCTAGATAATTAAGGGTTTACTCAACTTTATCAGTTTCTAAAACTCTTAGCTTAACAGACTCTACAGTTTGTTTTTTTCGTTGAAGAACAGTGATTTCATAACCACCATATTGTCTTTTTTCGTTTACTCCAGGAATTCTTCCCCATAAAAAATTTATCAACCCTGATATCGTTTCGTATTTAGGATTTTCTGGGATAGCCATTGGCAACGATTCGTTTACATCACCAATACTACTATGTGCATTAACAATATATTCAGTTTCGCTTTTCTTTTCTACGGTTGGTTTCTCTTCATCATGTTCATCCTGTATTTCACCAACTAATTCTTCAATAATATCTTCCATGGTTACGATGCCCGCTGTTGCTCCAAATTCGTTGGTAACAATAGCAATTTGCATGTGTAGTTTCTGGAAATCACGTAATAAATCATTAATTTTCATCGACTCAGGCACAAAATGTGCCGGACGCATAATATCTTTAATAGTTTTAAATTTCTTGGAAATTAGTTCTTTGAATAAATCTTTGGCATATATCACACCAATGATATTATCAATATCACCTAAATAAATTGGGTAACGAGAGAAGCCTTCATCAGATATTTTTTGAATAATACCATCTCTATCTAAAGCTTCTACATCAATAGCGGTTACACGGTTTTGAGGAACCATAATTTGTTTCACCAAACGGTCATCAAAATCAAATACGTTTTGAATCAATTCATTTTCGCTTGGTTTAATGGCACCACCTTCTTCACTCTCTGTCAAAATCAAACGTAATTCTTCTTCTGTGTGAACATCTTCTTCACCAATTTTCTTAATACCTACGATTCTTAAAATAACATTGGATGATTTATTTAATAACCAGATAAATGGACTAAATACGATATAAAATATTTTTAATGGCCAAGCTGTAAATAAGGCTGTGTCCATACTATACTTAATACCAATCATTTTTGGTATTTGCTCGCCTAATGTAACGTGAAAGAAGGTTAATAAGGTTAATGCAATAGGCAGAGAAATGCTGTGAACCGTTACCATATTTACTCCTAAATCATATTTTTGAAACAGATTAATAACAATGTGTGAAATGGTTTCTTCTCCAATGGCACCTAAGGCTAAAGAAGCTAATGTAATACCAAGCTGTGTAGCAGATAAATAAGCATCTAGTTTTTCAAGAAGTGTTCTAGCTACTTTAGCGCGACTACTTCCTTTTTGAATTAAAATATCTAATTGTGACGCTCGTACTTTTACCAAGGCAAACTCGGCAGCCACAAAAAAACCATTTAATAAAACTAATAATAAAGTAAGAAATAAACTCGCTAACATATATAAATAATATCCTTATGCAAATATAGCAATAGAATTGGAGATTTTGAAAGGAATGTTTTCGTAGGTGTTACTTCAGCTTTTGGGCTAATTCTGCTTCTTTTTGAGCAATAGCTTGTTTTAAAAGCTCTATTTCTTCCATTAATTTTTGTGGACTCACTTCTTCTCCGTCGTTCCAAAGTTTATTTACAAAATATGGCTTTTCTGTATAATTAGCCTTTTGATTAGTGTCTCTAAAAAAGCTGTACAAAGGTACTTTTAAGTTTTTTGAAATATCCTCTAAATATCTTAATTCAAGGGTTTTGTTAGCTAAACCATCTTCCAACTGTTCTTCAGATAAATTTAAATAATCAGCTAATTGACTAAATGTATAGTTTTCTTTAACTAAAATTTCTTCAATTTTCTCTCTTAACAAATTCATATGAGCTGTTCTTTTTGTTGACATAGAACCCTTTTAATTTTATTATAGCTCTAATTTACAAAATTTAATAATACGTTTTAATAATTTTTTGTGGAGTTTTATCTTAAAATCACCAATCTATTGGCATCTAATTTTATAAAAATAAACAACAATATGGTAAAAGACCATAGCGACGAACCTCCATAACTAAAGAATGGAAGTGGAATGCCAATTACAGGCATCAGGCCAATCGTCATTCCAACATTAACTGCTAGATGAAAAAATAAAACGGAAGCAACTCCATAACCATAAATCCTACTAAAAGGCGAGCGTTGTCTTTCTGCCATAAAAATAACACGAATAATTAAAAAGAGTTCTAGTATGATAACGACACTAGTTCCAACAAATCCCCATTCTTCGCCTACGGTGCAAAAAATAAAGTCGGTGTCTTGTTCTGGCACAAAATCATATTTGGTTTGAGTACCCTGTAAATATCCTTTGCCCCAAAAGCCGCCTGAACCAATAGCAATTTTTGCTTGGTTAACATTATATCCTTCTTTTTTTAAATTAACTGTTCCTCTTCCTAATAACACGTCGATTCTCACGCGTTGATGGTCTTCTAAGTGATTATAAACGTAGTTTGTTCCTAATACCACACCACTTGCTGCAGAAAAAACAATAGCAATAATAATTAAATTTTTGCGTGAACGTTTTACAAACAGAAAGGCTAATGCTGAAATAATAGCTAAAGCAATAATTAATGTTTGCGATTCCATTACTAACGATAAAACAAAAAGTAAAGCAGACAGCAATCCGAAAATTAAAAAATTAACTGATAGTCCTTCTCTATATAATGTAATAATGAATGCCATAAAAACGATGGCTAAGCCCGTTTCATCTTGTAGTATTTTTATTATTAAAAGTGGGAGCCCTAAAATGATAACTGCAAAAATGGTGTTCTTATAATTTTTAATTAAATCAGATAGTTTATTCCTACGAGATGTTTCTACTTCTATATTAACATTACTTAAATATTTAGCCAATGCTAAATTGGTGGCAAATTTCATAAACTCTGCTGGCTGTATGCCAAATGAACCAAATCTAAACCATGATCGACTTCCTTTCACTTCTCTTCCTAGGTATGGCACAGCAATACAAGCTAAAAGTAAAAAGATGTAAAAAAAGTAGGCGAATACGGTATAAAAACCCGCATCAATTATTAAAATAAATGTGGCAATAAAAAAAGCACTACCAATCCAAACGAGTTGCATGCCGTATTTTTGTGAAGTATCAAAAATATTTTGATGTTCTTCGTTATATACAGCGGCATAAATATTTAACCAACCCATAAACACGAGTAGTGCGTAGGTTAGGATGGTAATTTTATCTACCCCAAAAAATAATTTATGTTCGTCTTGTCTCAATGTGTTTTTTTCTTTTCAACTGTTTTTTTACCTAACAAATTTTTTCCACCAATTAAATCGGCTTCCATCATTCGTTTTTCTAAATCAGGACGAGTGACTTTACCTGTTAAATATTTCTCGATCATTAAACTGACGATTGGCGCACTCCATGTTCCACCAAATCCTGCATTTTCTATAAAACATACCATCGCAATTTTCGGTTTATCTCTTGGAGCAAAAGCTAAAAATACAGCATGATCTTTCCCGTGAGGATTTTCAGCTGTTCCCGTTTTACCGCAAGCTACAATGCCTGGTATTTTTGAAGCGGTAGCTGTACCTGCGTCAAAACATTTTTGCATACCATCGTGAACTACTTCATAGTATTTGTCTTCTTGAACATAGGTTAGGTGTTTTTCTTTAAACTTCTTATCAAGTGCTTTTTCTATGCCAACACCTTTAATGCAATGTGGGGTGTAAAAAAATCCTTTGTTGGCAACTATTGCCACCACATTTGCCATTTGAAATGGCACCAATAGTAATTCGGCTTGACCAATTCCAAGAGAAACAACAGTATTACTTCTCCAATGGTTTTTGCCAAATACTTTATTATAATATTCAACCGACGGAACATTTCCTGGTTTATCAAAAGGTAAATCAGTTCCTAATTTTGTTCCAGGTCCAAATGAACGAACAGCATCTCTCCAATGATTATAACCATCTACAAAATTTGGAAAGGCTTTTTGATCGACTATTTTACAAAACACATAACTATAATAAGAGTTGCAAGAAGTAGCAATAGAACCAGGTAAATCCGTTGATGGGTGAGGATGGCATTTTGGCCTGCCGCCCATTGGAGGATAACCCCCATGACAAGGAAAAACTGTTGATCTGTCAATTAAACCATCTTTTTGAGCAATTAAAGCATCAATTAATTTAAAGGTTGATCCTGGAGGATACATAGCAGTTAAAGCTCTGTTAAATAAGGGCAAGTTTATAGAATCATAAAATAATTTAGTGAAGTTTCGCGACCGCTCTTTACCTCCAACTAATAAATTTGGATCGTAACCAGGCGCTGAGATTAAGCATAATATTTCTCCTGTGCTTGGTTCAATAGCCACAATAGCACCGCGTTTTCCTTTTAATAATTTCTCTCCATATTCTTGAAGGTCTACATCAATACTGCAAAATAAAGGTTTGCCAGCAACAGCAGCTGTGTCGTAAAAGCCATTCATATAGCTACCTTTAGTTTTGTTATGAACATCAACCATTACAATTTGTTTCCCTTTTTTTCCTCTTAATTCTGTTTCGTATCCACGTTCAATTCCACTAGCTCCTATATAATCACCTTCAATATAGTAAGGGTCTTTTGCAGCTTTTTCTTTTGTAACCTCGTTAACATAACCTAATAAATGTGCGGCAACAGGTCGAGGATATTTTCTAACGGTTCTTGATTGAACATCAAAGCCTTTGAATCGATATAATTTTTCTTGAAGTGCAGCATATACTTTATTGGAGAGTTGTTTTTCAAAAATACTTTCTTTTCTTGGTGAGTTTGGGGCCTGACAAGCCTTTTTCATTTTCTTTAAAAAATCTTCTTTCGTAATTTCTAATACTTTACAAATAGCCATCGTATCACAGTCTTTTACCAACTTTGGCGTTACCAATAAATCGTACGATAGTACATTTTGAACTAATAATTTTCCATTACGGTCATAAATATATCCGCGTAATGGATATTCGGTTCTATTTCTAAAGGCATTATTCCTAGCATCTAATTTATATTGTTCATCAACTATTTGAATGTAAAATAATCGGCAGATATATACCATGGCCACAACGATAAAGAAACCGCTGACAATATATTTTCTATCTGCTAAATGAGAATTGTTGTTCATTATTTATTTTTATCGGTTTTATAAAACAAAAACTGAACAACATAAACGAAACAGAATGTTCCTATAGTACTTAAAATAACTCTCAATAAGGTGGTAAAAAATTCGTTGAATCTAAAAATTTCTAAATAGAAGAAAATTAAATGGTGAATGAATATGATAATAGCAGAATAGGTGATAAACCAAACCGGTCCCATAGAATCTACACTAGGAATTAAGCCTGGCTCGTAACCTTCGCGAGGGGACAATATTTTTAAAATATAATACCTCAAAAAACCAATTAAGGTGCACACGGCGGCATGCATACCAGCAGTATCGTAAAACATATCAATCGTTAGGCCAAGAAAAAAGGATGCGAATAGGACAACTAATTTTGGCGTCTCGAATGGAAGCAATAGAATAAACAAAACGTACGGGAATAAAATCATATACGATCCCAAGCGAATGTTTTGAACGATCAGAACTTGAAGAAGCACTAATATGACAAACCGAATACTATTTTTAATAATGCTATTTATCACTTTGAACTTGCGATTTAATTTCTAAACTATCTCTTTCGGTTTTGTAATTATATTTGATAACCGATACGTGATTTACTTTTTTAAAATCGGCACTTAGTTTTACTTTTACGGTATAGAATGATTCATTGGCTCTTTGTTCAAAGCTATCAACAAAGCCTACTAAGATACCTTCAGGAAAAATACCAGATAAAGAACTTGTTATTACAGTATCTCCTTTTTTAATTTTTGCATGAGTTGGAATATCAGTTAAGTTAGAAAAGCGATAATCTGAACCATCCCAAATAAGTGGGCCATACGTGCCGTCTTTTTTTAACTGACAGTTTACACGAACATCTTTATGTAAAATAGACATGGCTGAAGAGAAATTTTCGGACACATCTTTTACAATGCCAATAATTCCATCACTTGTAATTACAGCCATATCGCGCGTTACGCCTTGTTGAGCACCAATATTAAGTGTTAAGTAATTACTTCTTTTGTTCACACTGCTATTAATAGCTTTGCCATTCATAAACTCATACTCTTGTTTATAAAGTGTATCGTTTTTTTTGTAAACTTTTAAAGGAATCGCAGCATAGCCTAATTTTATTCTATTCAGTAGAAAGGCATTCATTTTTGCTAAACGCTCGTTTTCATCTTTTAGTAATAAATATTCTTTAGCACTTGCTTCAATTTCATAAATATTAGCACTTACTTTATTAGAAGAGTTTAATAAACTTGAGCCTTGAAAACCATTATTTTTAATTAAAATAAAACCACAGATAATTTCTAAAAATAAAAACACAAAAAAGAAATTGTTTTTATATAGAAAATTTAAAAGGTTTTTCATTTATAATTTTATAGAACTGTTTATTGTTATGATTAAAATTTTAATGCTAAGCCCGCTTGTATTGGAGTAGAATTATCCCATCCAAGTTCAGAATAAACACCAAAGTTTTTAGTAAAATAATATCTAATACCTACCGTAAAAGCATTATATACACCTGATCGAGCAGAGGCGTAGCCAGTATATCCATTTGGATTATCTGTTGTATGAGATGCCGTATTGATATTGAAACCTAATCCGATACTAGCATAACAATCAAATTTCTCTTTTGTAAAAAAGTGATAAGTTCCTCTAGCTCCAACAGTAATAGTTTGATATGAATGAGTTTCTGAATATGATCTAAGGGTGCTAGTGTAATATGGGAAGCCGCTATAGTCGTAATACGTGTCTGTAAATTTTATTCTTGTAGCATTGTATCCGATAACAATACCAGCGCCAACTGCGTGACCCCATTTGAATTTTACAATACCATAATCACCTTTTAATATAATAGGACCGATACCACGCACTTTACTTGAGTTATAGCCATTGTACGCTAATCTTAAGGATGTTCTATATAAATCAGGAAATCCATACCCAGCTGTAATAACGGTAGTTCCTTTATCAAATGCAGATTCATCTTGCGCTTGCACTTTTGTGTTTAATAAAAAAATAAATGATGCTAGTGCTAATACGATTTGTTTTTTCATGGGACTTTGTTTTTATTGTTATTTAATTAAGAAAGGGAATTTATGTACATTTTTTAATGCAATGCCAGTACCGCGAGCTACTGCTCTTAATGGATCTTCGCATACATGCACAGGTAATTTTGTTTTTAAAGAAATGCGTTTGTCAAGTCCTCTCAATAAAGAACCACCACCTGCCATGTAAATACCAGTGCGGTAAATATCGGCTGCTAATTCTGGAGGAGTCATCTCTAAGGCATTTAAAATAGCTTCTTCAATTTTAGAAATGGATTTGTCAAGACAGTGAGCAATCTCAACATAACTTACAAATACTTCTTTCGGAATACCACTCATTAAATCTCGTCCTTGTACTGCATAATCAGCTGGCGGATTTTCAATTTCTGTCATGGCTGCACCTACTTCAATCTTCACTTGCTCAGCACTACGCTCACCAATTAAAATGTTATGTTGACGTCGCATATATTCTTCAATGTTTGCGTTAAAGTCGTCACCCGCAATACGTGTTGATTTATCACACACAATACCACCTAAAGCAATCACGGCAATCTCAGAAGTACCACCACCAATATCAATAATCATATTTCCCATTGGTTCTTCTACATCTATTCCCATACCAATAGCGGCTGCCATTGGTTCGTGAATCATGTATACTTCTTTCGCGCCTGCATGTTCAGCACTATCGCGTACCGCACGTTTTTCTACCTCTGTAATTCCACTCGGAATACAAATTACCATTCTTAAAGAAGGTTTAAAAAAACGATTGCCAGTATTAATCATTTTGATCATTCCTTTAATCATTTCTTCAGCTGCCTGGAAATCGGCGATAACTCCATCTCTTAAAGGACGAATGGTTTTAATGTTTTCATGGGTTTTACCGTGCATCATTTGCGCTTGCTTACCAACTGCAATTACCTTTCCTGTAGTTCTGTCAACCGCCACAATACTTGGCTGATCAACTACTACTTTTTCGTTATGTATAATAATGGTATTTGCAGTACCTAAGTCAATTGCAATATCTTGAGTTAAAAAATCAAATAGAGCCATGTGTTATTAAATGTGTTTTAAGTGTTTAATTAATTTTTTGCTACAAAGACGCTAAGTCACAAAGATTTTAGAGTCTAAGTTTATTTAATGTTTGAAATGTCTTGTTCCTGTAAATACCATGCTCATGTTTTTTGCATTGCAATATTCAATACTGTCTTTATCTTTAATAGAACCTCCTGGTTGAATAACTGTATCGATACCAACTTTATGAGCAATCTCTACACAATCAGCAAACGGAAAAAATGCATCACTTGCCATCACAGCGCCTTTTAAATCAAATCCAAAAGCTAATGCTTTGTTAATAGCTTGTTTTAAAGCATCTACACGAGAGGTTTGACCAGTGCCACTTGCAATTAATTGATTGTTTCTAGCAATAACGATTGTATTGGATTTAGTATGTTTTGCTAATTTATTAGCAAATAATAAATCTTTTATTTGTGCTTCAGTTGGTGCTACGTTAGTCACCACTGTTAAATTAGTTTCAGTTTCACTTACAGCATCTTTATCTTGTTCTACAATTCCGTTTAATAACGTTCTGATTTGTTTTGTAGGAAGCGCTACTGGTTTTTGAACCAAAATGATACGGTTATTTTTTGATTTCAATAACGTTAATGCTGTTGCTGAATAAGAAGGAGCAATCACTACTTCGCAAAACAGTTTATGAATTTCTTCTGCTGTTTCAAAATCAATTTGGGTATTACTAATTAAAATGCCACCAAAAGCAGAAACTGGATCTCCAGCTAATGCGTCTAAGTATGCATCCATTATTTTTGCACGACTTGCTACTCCGCAAGCATTGTTATGTTTTAAGATAGCAAAAGTTGGTTCGGTTGTGAAGTCCGCCATTAAATTTACAGCTGCATCAACATCTAATAAATTATTGTAAGATAATTCTTTACCATTTAATTTTTCAAACATGGCATTCATATCGCCATAAAAAACACCTTTTTGATGAGGGTTTTCTCCGTAGCGTAAAGTTACGCCATCATTGATGCTATGTTTTAAAATTGGTAATTGTTCAGTAGTATTAAAATAATTAAAAATAGCAGAGTCGTAATGGCTACTCATAGCAAATGCTTTTGCAGCAAATGTTTTTCTATCAGCTAAATCAGATGAACCATTTTTTTCGTTTAATAAGTTTAATAATGATGAATAATCATTTCTGGAAGATACAATCACTACATCATTATAGTTTTTTGCAGCTGCTCTAATGAGTGAAATACCACCAATATCAATTTTTTCGATGATATCTTCTTCAGAAGCACCACTTGCTAATGTTTCTTCAAATGGGTATAAATCCACAATTACCAAGTCAATGGTAGGGATTGCATGTTGTTCCATTTGTGCAACATCAGTGTCTAATTCTCTGCGACCTAATATTCCACCAAATATTTTTGGATGTAATGTTTTAACACGCCCACCTAAAATTTCAGGAAAAGAAGTTAACCCTTCTACTGATTTTACTGGTGCTCCTAGGTTTTCGATAAATGTTTGTGTACCACCGGTACTGTATATGGTTACTCCTAATTCGTTTAGTTTTTTGATAACCGGTTCTAAATTGTCTTTGTAAAAAACAGAAATCAATGCACTGCTTATTTTCTTTGTATGGCTCATAAATTGTAGTAAAACACAAAGATAATTGTTCAAAGGGCTTATAGACGCTTTGTTGAAAAGTGCTTAAAAATGGTTGAATAGCAATTAATAACAAGTTTTTAACAATTTGATTTTAATCGAAAAATCTGACTTTTAATTCTTTTTTTCTACTTTTAAAACATGTTAGACAAATTAGAATTATTTGATAGAGCTTTGTTTTTGGCAATTAATGCTTGTCACGCGCCTATTTTGGATAATGTGATGTATTATATTTCTCAAATTTGGGTGTTTGCACCAGTGTTTGCTTATTGGTTATTTATGGTATTTAAGCGCTACGGTGCTAAAAAGTTGGTTATTTTACTTGGTTTTTTGGTGTTACTAATTGTTTTAACTGATCAAACGTCTAATCAAACCAAACATGCTATTAAACGTTATCGCCCAACTCATAATTTAGAAATTCAAGCGCAAGTGCACACAGTAAATGACTATAAAGGCGGCATGTACGGTTTTTTTTCCGGGCATTCAACCAATAGTTTTGGAGTAGCTATGCTTTTGTTTTTGATATTTAGTAAGGAAACCATTTTGTTTAGATTTGGCTTTTTTGCATGGGCTGCTATTACAGCTTATTCACGTATTTACTTAGGTGTTCATTACCCTTCTGATATTTTTGTAGGCTTTATAGTAGGTTTATTTTGGGGCTATGTGGTGTATCGATTAATACAGTATACCTTTAAACAACAATTTCACGAAACCGTTGAAGTATAATGATTAGAACATTCATCATAAGTCTTTTTTTTACTAGTAGTGTTTTGGCCCAATTGCCCGAAACAGATATTTGGTTGTTTAAAATTGAGAAAAAAGAAAATGTGTACTTCTACACAAACCCTTTAAATATTACTCATCGCGTGGGTTATGATAATCAACCTACTTTTAGTGTAGATGGAAAATCTATTTTGTATGTGGTGATTGATTCTACAAAACAAGCCGATATTTATCAATATAACATCAATAAAAAAGCAACACTTAATTTAACCAAGTCGGAAGTGTCTGAATATTCACCAACTATATTGCCTAATGGATTAGGATTTAGTTGCGTGGTAGTTGAAAAAGATTCATCACAACGAGTTTGGAAGTTTAATTTAGATGGAAAGTTTCATAGCATTGCTCACGAAGGCACTGATTCTATTGGTTACCACACATGGTTAAATAACGATACTTTATTATACTATAAATTAACCAATCCACATTCGTTAAGAGTATTGAATGTAAAATCAAACGAAGACTATTGGTTGTGCGACCATCCAACGAGAGCATTTAAGAAAACAGGTCTTTCCTCAAATTTTATGTATGCTATGAAAGATTCTATTCATACAGAATTTAGAATATATAACCCCGCGTTAAGAGAAAGTAAAGTATATACAACTTATCCAACAGCTAACGAAGATTTTATTTGGCATTATGAATTAGGGCTCATTAAATCTGAGAATGCGGATTTAATTAGATATAATGAGCAAACCAATAAATGGGAGGTATTGTTTTCTTTTTCGAATTTAGGAATTAAAAAAATTACTCGTTTTGTGTTTGATAGTAAAACAAAACAATTAGCAATAGTCAGTAATTTATGATCAATGAAAAAAGTATAGGAGAGTTTTTGTATTCAACAGATAAAACAAAATTAAATATTGAATACATTTACTATTTTTTGTGTAAAGAAAGTTATTGGGCAAAAAATATTCCAATGGAGATAGTTAAAACATCTATTGAAGGAAGCTTCTGTTTTGGAGTGTATCATCAAAGTAAGCAAATTGGCTTTGCAAGAGTCATTACAGATTACGCCACTTTTGGTTATTTAGCAGATGTGTTTATTGATAAGAATTACAGAGGTAAAGGATTATCAAAAGAGTTGATGAAATTTATTATGGAGCAAGAGGTGATTAAAAAATTGCGTCGTTTTATGTTAGCGACATTAGATGCACATAGTTTGTATGCTCAATTTGGTTTTGAAAGTCAGGAAGGAAATAAACGTTTTATGAGCATTAAATTTTTTGAGGAGTATTGATTTTAGCCACCATATATTTTTTACTCTTTTGCTTATTGATAAGTAAGCTAACTTTTTTTAAAGATGAGGTGATCTCTCTGAAAATTATTTTCAGTATTTTAATTATTAAGAGCCTTGCTTGTTTTGCTTATTACTGGGTGTATTTTTGTTATTACCCTGCGGGCTTTAACGGTGATAGTGTATCAACTTTGCATGATGCTAAAATTATGTACGATGCTTTGCCAAATCATCCAACTGATTTTTTTAAAATGGTTTTAGGATTGCACTCTGATTTAGATACGGATCCTTTATACAAACCGTATTTTCATCAAATCGAAAAATGGGGCAGGGCAGATGTGAGCTCTAACTTTTTTTTAAATGATAACCGAACACCAATTCGTATCAACGCAATAATTATGATGTTTTCATTTGGTAGTTATGCGGTGCACGCTTTTGTGATGTTGATGTTTTCGTTTGTTGGGCAGTTTGCTTTTTATAAAGCCTTTAAATCTTATTTTCCTAAAAAAGAAATTTTATTAGCTTTAATTATTTTCATCACACCTTCCGTTTTATTCTGGACATCTGGTGTTTTAAAAGAACCTATGGCTATTGGCTTACTGGGATTGTTTGTGTATGCTTTTATGAAGTTGTTTGTGAATTATCAGTTTAAAATAAAATACATATTGTTATTGATTTGTTCATCACTTCTATTCTTAATCCTTAAGCCTTATATATTAATCTTATTAATTGTTCCATTATTCATTTTCGCTTTAGTAAAACATTTTCAAATCAAAAGAGTTGCTCTATTTTACTTAACTATTATATTGTTTTTGTTTGGAGCTGTAGTGCTTGTGTTGAAAATTGTATTACATAAGGATGTTATTCAAACCATAGTGGTTCGGCAAAATGATTTCATTAATTTAAGCCATGGCGGCACATTTTTTTTAAATGACGAAAAATATGTGCGTTTCGAAATTACTGATACCACTCACTATGAAGTAGTGGATGCAAAGCGAAATTTATATAAATTAAATCCTCATTCTGCTTTTATGTATTGGCGTAATAACAATTTACGAGATACTATTTATGAAACTAATAATAGAGATACATCTACTTTTAGATTCATCAGTAGAGTAACGCCTTCGGGTTCTGCCATTAGTATGGAAAGATTAGACTATTCATTTGGCTCTTTCGTTAAATTAATTCCTCAGTCTTTTTATAATGTATTATGTAGGCCTTTTTTTTATGATAGTCGTTCTATTTTAGAGTTGTTAGCCTCGCTTGAGAATTTAGTGTTCCTTGTTTTTTTTATGTTGTGTTTTTGGTTTAGAACCAAAGATAAAATAGAGATAAATTTACTTTTACTTTGTATTTCACTTGTTGTGACTTCTTTTATTTTAGTGGGATTAACAACCACTGTGTTAGGAGCTATTGTAAGGTATAAAATTCCATTTATC
>SYEI01000234.1 GCA_005800865.1 Bacteroidota bacterium
ATAAAGAATCGTTTTTAGCCAATTTACCAAGTGTACCTTGACCTGAGTTAATTTGAGCAACTAACTTATTTAACTCCGCCAATGTTTTATCCGCTTCGTCAATTGCTCCCTTTAAATTAGATTTAGCTAAACTATCCGATAGATTACTAAAATTACCAATGATGTTATCAATCTTACCAGTATTTTGTTCAAGCATTCCAGCTAGGCTATTTAACTTAGTCAAAATAGAAGATATCTTTGCTTTTTCAGAAGCTACTAAATCATCTAATTTATAGGCAGTTTGTTCTAAACTTTGAATAGCCAACTTAATGCTCTCAAATGACTTACTTAAATTTTCACGAGTTTTATCATTCAATACAACTTCAACAATAGTCATAACGGAATCAACAGAAGACAATAATCCTTCAATTTTTTTCTGTAAAGGAGCTAATTGCTTACTAACAGCTGTTTTTAAACCTTCTTCTGTTTCTGCAACCAGTGTATCTCCGGATTGAACAAACTCGGTTTCATTACTATAAATAATTTCCACAGCTTTTGAACCTAATAAGTCTGAGCTCACGGCTTTTGCAATAGAATGCTTCGGAATATTAACATCTTCCGTCAATAAAAACTTAACTAATACACCGTACTCGCCGTTTTTATCTTTTATTAAAGAAATTTTATTGATTTGCCCAACTTTAAAACCATTTACAAGAAGAGGATTTGCCTCAATAAGCCCATCAATTTTAGGATAAACAGCATACAATTCATACTTATGGCTAAACAGATTACTTCCCTTAAGGAAATTAAATCCCCAAATAAAAAAGCCAATAGCAGACGTAACAACAATACCTATTTTAAACTCTTTAGAAATTTTCACAACATTTTTTTTGAAGCCCTAATATACAGATTAAATATGAAATAAAAGCTACTGAAAATAGACTTTAGATGCTTATTTCTTAACAGGTATTACCGATTTGATAATGCCTTGAAATGAGGTGATATTGAGCGGAAATTCTAAAAAAACATGCAAAAAACTTAAAAAATAGAGCGCTTTTAAGCCAATATTATAATCAATCACGTATAAAACCACCGAAAACACCCATAATACAAGCGTAATATATAACGTCTTTTTTGGCACTTTATGCCACTGAATAACGGATGTTTTAGAAAACCAATTTAAATAATGATAGGTATAGGCAAAGGCGATAAAACGCATCACAATAAATCCAGCATTAGTAGCGTAAACCAAAGCTCTTTCATCCGTTAACGTAGTTTCTAAGCCAAAAAATTCGATTAAAAATTTATTTAATAAATAAAATAATTCATAGCTTTTTCCAACATAAGCAGAAACTTCATATTGAAGTCCTGGTGCTTTAATTACAAAAAAAGAAACAGCAATTAGCACTAATGCAATGATTGATAAGTAGCCTGAAAATGATTTATTTTTTAAAACACCATAAAACATAAAGGCCCAGGTAAAAATAAATACGTGAATAATAGTTGGTAAAAATATACCTATCCAAATCACATAATCAAATCCCATTTTGGATACAGATATCCCAATAACTGCTAATACAGCCAAAACAATGCGATATAAGTTATCCTTTATAAAAACAAAAATAAGAGCTAATAAAATCCCATACAATATAAGGTTAGGGATAACTGTTTGAGATTTTGTAGGATTGACATACGAAAAATAAAAAACCAACACACATAACACACTTAAAAACACAAAATCATATTTGCCTTTAGTGAAATAATTCTTTTTGTGAAGCCAACCTATCTCTGTTAAATAATGTAAGGGACCTAATACAGCATAAGAAAACAAAAACAATTCGAATGGAAGAATAAATGCCAATACAGCAGACAATAACATTAAGCCAATGTTGGCATAATTAATTTGATCGTTATTGAGGGCAGATAATTTAAACAAGGTGTTCTATTAATTAATTATAATCAAATATCTAAAAATAAATTGGATTATAAAATTTGAAGCAACTAATTAGCTACTTCTTATCATTTTCAAACTTCCCTGTTTTTTTATTAAAGCCATAGGGACAATGCTTGCAGCCATTCTTACAACAATAACCACGTTTTAAATGATATTTCTCAGTAAAAATTATATAGCCTTCTGGGCTATAATAAAAATCTTCGGGATCTAATTGCTTACTAAACATTAAATTAATGATTAATTTTGCTGAATGAATTCTGTTAGCAAATATACTATTTTAATTGTTTTTATCCTTCTAGGATTATGGTCGAATGCGCAACAAGATTCTATAAATAAAAAGTTGATTAATATTCAACTAAAAAATGATTCGAATGTTTTGTTTCAAAACAAAAAACTAAATGTTGACGAAAAAACGAATGAACCTAAATTAGAAATTGGAGCTTACCTTAGTTCATATTATGCGTTTTATTCTGAAGACAATTCTTCCCAATTTGTAAAGCACGCCACCATGGCTGCTCGCAATAACCAATTTGGATTAAATATGGCAATGATTTCGTTAGCTTATAAATCAAAAAAAATAAGAAGTAACATTAGCTTACATTATGGCGATATAGCTGAAAGCACTTGGCCATCAAAGTTTAACTTAATACAAGAGGCAAATGTAGGTTATGGGTTTATAAAAAATTTATGGTTGGATGTAGGTGTTTTTAGATCACATATTGGGCTTGAAAGCACACAACCCAGAGAAAACATTACCTCAAGCATGACACTAGTAAATGTGTATGAACCTTATTATTTTTCCGGTGCCAAACTAACATATTTACTTAATCCTAAATTAAGCATTCAAGTCAATGCTTTTAATAGTTTTAGCTCTATCATCGAAACTAACAAAAATAAATTGCTAGGGAGTTCTATCATATTTGCACCAAACGACTATTTAACTATGACCTATAATTTTATTACTGGCGATGACACTCCAGATTCAGTAGAATTAAAGCATCAACGCTACTATCATAACTTTTATTTAACCTATCAAAAGAAAAAAATAAGTATTGGTGCTGAATTTAATTATGGAATACAAGAATACAGCAAGCGTATTAACGAATATACGATAGGCACTGCCTACATGAATAGTTCTCTATTATTATTGAAACATCAAAGTTTTAAAAAAGTAGCTTTTTATGGGCGTGGGGAATGGTTTAGTGATGAGGATGAAATTTTAAGCGCTGGAACTAACATGGGCAAATATACATATGGCGCAACAGTTGGCATTGAGTATAAGCCCTTAAAAAACTTAGTATTTAGTATTGAAGGGCGACAATTATCTTCTGAAAAGGAAAATTTTTATTATAACGGCGATTATCATAAAGAACGTAAGGAATTTATATTTTGTGTGGATGTTTGGTTTTAATAATCTGTGATGATAACCTATAAACCTATCATAAACACAATTGACTATAATGGTTATCAAATTGGTGTTTTACGTTTGGATTTAATTCATCCCGAAATTTCTGGCAATAAATGGTTTAAATTAAAATACAATTTAGCGCAAGCAAAAAAAGTAAATAAAAGCACCATCATTACCTTTGGTGGCGCATTTTCGAACCATATAGCCGCTACAGCTGTTGCCTGCAAATTAGAAGGTTTAAAAAGCATAGGTATTATTAGAGGCGAAGAAAGCTCTGCAGCTAACCCTACTCTATCGTTAGCAAAACAAAATGGCATGGAATTATTATTTGTAAGCAGAGATGAATATTCGCAAAAAAATGATGGTGGTTATATGCAGCGTTTACGTTACATGTATCCCGAAGCCTATATTATTCCTGAAGGTGGTGACAATTTATTAGGAGAAAAAGGTTGTGAGGAAATTTTGACTCAAGAAACAAATCTTTACAATTATATTTTTTGTGCCCATGGTACAGGAACTACTTACCGAGGCATTTCAAAATCATTACAAGCACATCAAGAATTGAACGTTGTAAATGTTCTAAACTTTGAAGCCATTGCCAATGAGCCACAAACAAGCATTTTAAATAATTATCATTTTGGAGGCTACGCTAAGCATAAACCAGAGTTATTAGAATTTAAAACTTGGTTTGAAGAAAACTTCCACATTGAATTAGATTATGTGTACACCGCAAAATTATTTTTTGCTGCATTTGATTTAATGAAACAAGAAAAGTTAGGTAAACAAAAATCTATTTTACTAATTCATTGTGGTGGTTTGCAAGGAAATAAAGGTTACGAAGAACGTTATAACCTAAAGCCTAAACGCCAAGTAAACGATGCCCAAGGGTAAACTTGCTTAGTATCAAGACCACCTCTACCAGCATATTTTTCGGAAAGTTTAAAAAAGCCAACGCCAACAGCTACAGTGCTCGTCATTCTTTTTCCACTGCTTTTAAAAATTCCATTTTGTAATTGAAAGGTTAATCCTTCGATTCCACCTAAAGTCATATCTGTTCCATAACGCACTCGGGGGCCAAAAAAATATTTTAATTGTGGTTTTAAATCGTGGTAATAATTTATATCAATTCCTGAGATAATTCCAGTTCCAACATTTCGTTTTACAGGAGCATTGTTTGAATTAGTGCTATTATTGTTTGAAGTATTTGTATTTGTTGAACTTGAGTTAGTGCTCGTAGAACTTGAATTTGAACTATTTGAAGAAAATTCTGCTAAAGCACCTAAGCCATCATAAGTTAAACTCAATGGTATTTTTATACCAACTGATTTATTTGCTAATAACCTTTCATAAGAAACAGTTAATCGTCCAAA
>SYEI01000235.1 GCA_005800865.1 Bacteroidota bacterium
AGTTTTCAGGAAATGCTTTAGTTTTATTTTCTAAAATAAATGATAAAAACAAGCTATCACCTGGGCGCCATACGCCGCGTTCTCCATAAATAAATCCTTTGATTCCTTTTTGAACAATATCACCATCTACTTCAAATGAACTTAATGATAAGGAGTTTCCATCATCAAGTTTTAAGTAGGTACGTTCTTGTCCACGTTTGGCAATTAATACAAATGGTTTTTGTTTGGTTTCTAAAACGGCAGTTCCTTCAGCATTAGTGGTGACTTGTTTTAATTTTTGTTGTTGGTAATCATATGCTTCGATGGTAACATTTCCTAATGGCTTAGTAGAAATTAAATCAGAAGTAAAGACATTGATTTTTCCGTCATTGCCGCGTTTAGCAATTAAACCAATGTTAGTAGCTATAATATTTCGGGTAACCGATTTGTTATTATAGAAAGCCCTAGAACAAGGATTCTCTCTTTCTGAATAATCATAGTAGTATCCTTCATCATAATAATCATCATAATAGCTGTAATAATCCCATTCTTTTTCATCATCATTTGCTTCAGAGTCAATATACACATCTTCTTCAGATGAGCTTGTGTCGCTTTGGCAATTGTATGTAGAATAATTACGATTAAAACTTATGCGAACATTATACAAGGCACCAGGTTCTGCTTTAATTAAAGATGATAAATCAATGGAGTAATTATTCCATTTGTTACGAGTTGGAATACCATTGTTTTGCAAAGCAATTTTCTTTTTAATAATTAATTTCCCTACACGACGCAATTCCTGACTGCCTTCTAAATTATTGATTTGTAAAAATTGTAACATGTTGTTTTCGTATACACGAGTAATACGAATATCAACGGCATTTAAGTTTACGGCCTCGAAAGGAAAAATTAATCCGCTAGAATTTGGTAGAATAACTCCCTTACCAACTAAACGAACACTTGGTTTTAAATCTTCAAAAAATAAATTATAAACGATGGCTTCTTTTAAATGTTTGCCTTCATAATTTTTTACGCCATTACTAATATTCAATTCGCGACTATCCACTAAACGTTCGTTTGTATAAATTTTAATAGAGTTGTTTTCAATTAAATAGGTTAGTTTGGATTCTTTAACGGGTAATTTTTCGTTAGTAGCCTCTCCATATTCATTGTAGTTAGTAGTTGTTGTTCCGTTGGGATTATTGATTGAAATTAATCCATCCAAATTTTGATTAGGATCTATTCTATCAGAAAATTGAAGAGTTATAAATTGATCAGGCTCATTGTTGATTAATACATTTAATAAGGTAAATTCTGTAGCATTTGGTATGGTAATTTCCTGACTGTTTTTTTCTGCAGCTCCAATAGGTTCACCATTATAAGAAAGCGTTACATTTCCTTTTCCTTTTACTACATTATTAATAATAAAATGATGTGTGGTTGAATTCTCGTGTAACCATTTTATTTGCAAAGAACTTGAACCTTGTGATGCTTGTGTTGTTTTCTCTACTAATAAATTATCAGCATAATCGGCTGTTGTTAATGTTCCTTCAATTTGTAATGTGTTATTCTCTCCAGCTTTGTATTCATCAATGGTAATTTCCATTGCCTGCTTTAAAGTAGCAAATTCAAATTCAAATTCTTTTAAATCGTCACTAACGCTTAGCACGTTTCCTAAATGAAAACTCGCCTTGTAAGTTTGATTGCTGTTTAATTTTGTAGCAGGTTTAAACTCAATTGTTTTTTTATCAATCCATGTTAACTTCCCTTCAATACTTGGATTAAAATCAAATAAATTATTGTCTACTTCTTTTCCTTCTTCAATTTCAGCCGTTGTTTCTTCTTGTAGTACAATTAAAATTTTACTTTCTACTGAAACGTACCCTGCAGTATATGCCGAGATATATTCTTTGTAGGCAGGATTAATAAATCCTGAATCATTTTTTGCAGAAGACGACGAATAATAAGTTAATCCACAAATGGATAATGCTGTGATAAAGAACACAGCAAAAATTGATTTTATTGACATAGTTTTTGGGAGATTTAATACAAAATTAAGTAAAAAAATTACTCTTAAACAAATTTTAGGAAAAGTTTGTTTTTTGAGCCATTTTCAGTTTTTACCGCCCTAAAACATTGAATTTTTTCAATTTCTAAATCCTTGCACAATAATTTAAGATATCCCTCGTTATTTAACATATAAACCCCTAAAACTGCCTATGCAAAAAACTTCTACTCTTGTTTCTACAATTTTAAAAACCACTAAAAACAAGCAACAAACTAACAATTTTGTTGATGAACCCGAGCCATCTGACTCAATAATTCAAAATATCCTTAACTATTCAAAATCTTTAACCATACAAAAATCAAAATCTGTTGGTTTTATTGAGGTTGTAGCGAGTTAATAGGTAATTAACCATTTGTTTATCGAATAAAATTTGTGTAGTAGCGATATTCCATTATTTTTGCGTTCTACATTATTTTATAACAATGGCTCAATTTGAATTAACAATGCCCAAAATGGGCGAAAGTGTTGCAGAAGCAACTATTATTAAATGGACTAAAAACGAAGGAGATTCAATTAAAATTGATGAAACCGTTTTGGAAATAGCAACTGATAAGGTTGATTCTGAAATTCCCTCGCCGTTTGAAGGAAAGTTAATTAAAAAGTTATTTAACGAAAATGACGTTGTACAAGTAGGTGCCGTTATTGCTATTATCTCTTCAGATGCGACAGCTTCTGTTGCAGAAACCCCAAAAACAGTAGCTCCAACTCAACAAACAACAACTCCAACAGCTACAACTCCAGTAGCAACTGCCGAAAACGTTGATTTTTCTGGTTCTGATAAGTTCTATTCTCCATTAGTGAAAAGTATTGCTAAAGAAGAAGGTATTTCTTTATCTGAATTAGAGTCTATCAAAGGAACAGGGCAAGAAGGAAGAGTAACAAAAGCAGATATTTTAGCTTATTTACCAAACAGAAATAAACAAACTACAACAACTGCACCAGTGGCTGAAAAAGCTGCTCCTTTAGCCAATGCTGTTAAATCGACAGTTGGTGTTCCAGATAATACAGTTTTAGTTCAACGTCCTGCAGTATCTGTAGGTGCTGGCGACGAAATTATTGAAATGGATCGTATGCGTAAAATCATTGCCGATAACATGGTAATGAGTAAGCATGTTTCTCCGCACGTTACTTCTTTTGTTGAAGCAGATGTTACCAATATGGTAATGTGGAGAGATAGAGTGAAGAAGGATTTCGAAAAGAGAGAAGGAGAAAAAATTACGTTTACTCCGTTATTTATTGAGTGTGTAGCAAAAGCCATTAAAGATTTCCCTTTAATCAATGTATCTGTTGACCAAACTGGAACAAAAATCATTAAACGTAAAAATATTAATATTGGTATGGCAGCAGCTTTGCCAACAGGTAATTTAATTGTACCGGTGATTAAAAATGCTGACGAGAAAAATTTAGTTGGTATTACCAAAAATGTAAATGATTTAGCAACTAGAGCTCGTGCTAACAAATTAGCTCCAGATGAAATTCAAGGAGGTACATTTACTTTAACAAATGTAGGTGGTTTTGGTAACGTGATGGGAACTCCTATTATTTTACAGCCTCAAGTAGCTATATTAGCTGTTGGTACCATTAAAAAGAAACCAGCAGTTATTGAAACTCCTCAAGGGGACGTGATTGCTATCAGACATTTCATGTTCTTGTCACTATCTTATGACCATAGAGTTGTTGATGGTTCATTAGGAGGTTCTTTCTTAAGAAAAGTAGCTGATTATATGGAACAATGGGACACGACAAGAGTTTCGTAAATCTTATTTAAATATTAACAAATCCCGCCTTAAAAGCGGGTTTTTTTTATCGTTTAAATTGTGGTTTTTGTCTAAAATTATGGTATTTTTGTTGACTTGTTATAAAAAATCAGATGAAGAAGTATTGTTTATTAGTTATAGTTGTATTATTTGGCATTAATACAATAAAAGCGCAATTGCCATCGGGGAGTTATTCCGATTATTTTAAAGAAGGCATGTTTTTGCTTGGTGAGGAAAATTATGACGTGGCTCTGAGAAATTTTTTAGAAGCTTATAAAAAAGATTCCTCTTCGGCTAACATTAATTTCAATGTTGGGTTTTGTTATCTAAATTCAACTAATAACAAAGGATTAGCTGAAGGTTTTTTAGCAAAGTCATTAAAGGATATTTCTAAAAATTATCAAATCGATAATCCAAACGAAAAATCAGCTCCTCCTTTAGCTGTTTTTTACTACGGTAAGGCCTTGCATATCAATTATAAATTTGATGAAGCTCAAATTCAATATGATAATTTCTTGAATACCTATGCAAAGGATAAAGCAACTAAGGATGATGTAGCATACTTTAAAGCACAAAATGAATTTGCAAAAGAATTAGTAGCTGCACCTATTAATGTTAAAATTCAAAACTTAGGCGATAGTATTAATAGCGAATTCCCTGATTATAGTCCTGTATTAAGTGCTGATGAATCTAGTTTGATTTATACAACAAGAAGAAATACTGGAACTGGTGGAGAAAGATTGCAAGATGGACAATACTATGAAGATATTGTGATTTCACACAAAGATGCAAACGGTGTGTGGTCTACGCCTAAATCTGTTAGTCAAAATATTAACACAGCAGGACATGACGCTTCTATTAATTTAACAGCTGATGGACAAACCTTAATTGCCTTCAGAGATGATAGTGGTGATGGTAATGTTTACTTTAGTACTTGGGATGGAAAAGATTGGAGTCCTTTACAAAGTTTTGGTTCTGACATTAACTCTAAGTATTGGGAATCTCATGCTTGCTTGAGCGCAGACAATAATACTTTGTATTTTGTTTCTGATCGTCCAGGTGGATATGGCGGACGTGATATTTACCGTTGTGTAAAATTACCTAATGGCGCATGGAGTAAAGCTTTAAATGTTGGACCGACAGTTAACACGAAGTATGATGAAGATGGACCATATATTCATCCAGATGGCGTGACTTTAATATTTGCTTCTTCTGGTCATAAATCGATGGGTGGTTTTGATATTTTCTTTACAACGATTGAAGAAGATAAAAAATTCGCAGAACCAGTAAATATGGGCTACCCAATTAATACAACAGATGATGATGTGTTTTTCGTGACTTCTCCTGATGGAAAGCGTGGTTATTTTTCTTCTGCTACAGATGGCGGAAAGGGAGCAAAAGATATTTATATGATGTCTATCCCAGATGCTAAAGAAAAACCTTTGGTGTTATTTAAAGGTGCTATATTAACTGAAAATGGCCAAAAATTGCCTGACGATATTTTAATTGTTGTTACAAATAAAGAAACAGGTGAAGTAGTAGGTAATTACAGACCAAAAGAAAACGGAACTTTCGCAACTATTTTAGCTCCTAACAAAAACTACACCTTCTCTTATCAGATAAAAGGACAAGAGTTTTATAATGAAGATATCTATGTTTCAAGTGATTTAGCATATCAAGAAATTAAAAAAGAAATTAATTTAGATCCTGTAAACTTATTAGGAAGTACAAAATCAAAAGGTATTGTTTTAAATACAGTTGTTTTAAATAATGCAAAAGATAAACAACCTGTTGCAAATGCTAAAATCACATTAACACAAAAAGGTGGAACAGACACTAATTTTGATGTTGACGCTAATGGCAAGAAAGACGCTACTCCTTTGGAGGCAGATAAGTTATATACATTAGTTGCTGAGGTGAATGGCAAAAAATCAAAAGTTAGTTCTTTTAATACAGTTGGCATTAAAGGCAGTAAATCTATTACACAAGTATTGTATTTAGATGACTCTCAAGTGGCTGTTAAGGGAGGAGATAATGCAGATAATACGGATTATAAACCAAATGTAGCTTGCGGGTCACCTGTTAAGTTTAAACAAAATTTTGGCTATAATGTAAATGACATTGAAGAGAAAAAAGATTGGGAAGTTTTAGTGAACGCTATTGTTAGCAAAACTAAAGAGTGTAATCCTACAGTAAAAATTATGTCAAGTGCATCACAAGTTCCTACTAGATCATTTAACAGTAATAAAGAATTAGCTAAGTCAAGAGCTTCTAAAATGGAGGATAAAATTAAAGCTGCTGTTACCGCTAAGGGCGGAGATGCTAGTAAAATTAATTTTGTGAAAATATCTGCTGTAAGAGGTCCGGTTTATGAGTCGGATTACAAAAACACTAAAAAATACGGACCATTCCAATATGTTCGTGTCATTGCTAGATAATATTAATTAAAATTTGAAACAAAAACACCGGACTTTTTAGTTCGGTGTTTTTGTTTGATGTTATTAAATAACTTCTTATACCTTTGTAGGCTATGCAAAAAGAATGGTTCTCATCGTGGTTTGATACTCCTTATTATCATACACTCTATAAAAATAGAGATTATGAAGAAGCTTCTTTGTTTATTGATAATGTCTCCAACTTTTTAAAAATAAAACAAAGTACCGTTTGTTGGGATTTGTGTTGTGGAAAAGGAAGGCATAGTATTTATTTAAATAAAAAAGGGTTTAGAGTTATTGGAACCGATTTATCTGAACAAAGTATTTGCGAGGCCAACGAAAGTGCTAATGAAACATTGGAGTTTTATCAGCATGACATGCGAAAGTTGTTTCGTACAAATTACTTTGAAGTTGTTTTTAATTTGTTTACAAGCTTTGGCTATTTTGAGAAAAGAGAAGATGATTTACATGTGTTTGATTCTGTTCAAAAAGCATTAAAATCAAATGGCTTATTTGTATTTGATTACCTGAATTCGGAGTATGTGAAAAGTAGAATGATTGAATGCGACAGTAAAACCATTGATGGCATAACTTTTAATATTTCTAAAAAAGTTGAAAATAACACTATTATTAAAAGCATTGACTTTACTGATAAAGGAGAATTGTTTCATTTTGAAGAAAGAGTGAAGCTATTTGATAAAACCTATTTTGAAGGTTTAGCAAAAGAGTGTAATTTAACCATATTAAATACTTTTGGAAATTATCAATTACAAGAATTTGATGTCAACACATCCCAACGTTTAATTTTAGTATTACAGAAAAAATGAGTCTTTGGTTATTAACGATATTATTGTCATTACCCGTTTTAGTAACAGGTTTTATATTTTTGTCTTTAAAAATTAAGACTCAAAATTTACGGTTTTTATTAGCCTTTAGTGCGGCGTATTTATTTTCAATCTCTGTAACGCATTTGTTGCCAGAATGCTACGAAGGTTCTAATACAAAATCGATAGGCTTATTTATTTTGGTTGGTTTTTTTATTCAAATTTTTTTAGAATATTTCAGTACAGGTATTGAGCACGGCCACACACATGCGCATTCTCATTCATGCGAAAAACATTTGCCTTTAGGAATGATTATAGGTTTGTATTTACATTCCTTATTAGAAGGCTTACCAATTTATCAAAGTGGTATTATTGAAACACATTCTCAAGCAGTTTTGTCAACGCAAGAATCGTTGGTGTTTGGTATCACTATTCATAATATACCCATTGCTATTGCTTTTGTAACGTTGTTGTTGGAACATAAAACTTCTAAACTAAAAACGGTTTTATTGCTATTAGGCTTTGCCTTAATGGCTCCATTAGGTTGTTTAATTAGTTATGTATTAAATTCGGTAGGGGTTCAAAATTACGATGGCTTCTTGAAATTATCTTTTGCGGTGGTGATTGGTATTTTCTTGCATATCTCAACCGCAATTATGTTTGAAACGGGAGAGAATCACAAGTATAATCTCGCTAAAATTATGTCGATGATTGCTGGCGTATTTTTAGCTGCATTAATTAGTTAGTCATGGAAAGTAACGATACATTGTTTATAGATGTTATTGTTCCGCTATCCGTAGCTAATAAATTTACTTACCGTGTTCCCAAAGAAATGAACGAGTTTATTGCCGTTGGAAAACGTGTGATTGTTCAATTTGGCAAAACAAAATTTTATACGGCCGTTGTTTACAATGTTCACAACAATCCACCAAAAGATTACGCTGCAAAATACATCGAAACCATTTTGGATGACGAGCCTATTGTTACTGCAACTCAGTTGCAATTATGGGATTGGATTTCGCATTACTACGTTTGTCATCCTGGCGATGTTATGAACGCTGCTTTGCCAAGTGGTTTAAAACTAAGTAGTACATCACATATTACCATTAATCCAGATTTTAGTTTGGATGAAATGCCTTATGATTATTTTACTGAAAAAGAACATGTCGTTTTAGAAGCTTTAATGGTTAATGCCTCTCTAAGTTTTGAAGATGTGAGTGTGATGTTGTCTTTAAAAACGGTTCAGGTTTTTATTAGCAAATTAATTAAAAAAGGTGCCATCGTTATTTACGAAGAAATTAAAGATAAATACAAACCCAAGCTCGTTGATTATATTGGCGTTAATCCAACCTTATTAAATAGCGAATCGCAATTAAAAGAAGTGTTGGATGCACTTGAGAAAAAAGCATTCAAACAAGCGGAAGTTTTATTATCTGTTTTACATTTATTGAAAACGGATGAAACTGCCAAACAATTAGGTTTGGTTAAAAAATCAGTTCTTTTGAAAACCTTTGACAGCGCTGCTATTAAGGGCTTAGTGAAAAAAGAAGTGTTGATTGAAACGGAGTTAGAAACGAGTCGTTTGTTATTTGACAATAAAGAAAAAACAAACAAGACATTAAATGATTTTCAAGTACAAGCTGTAAAAGATATTGAGCAACAGTTCGAAACCAAGCAAGCGGTTTTATTGCACGGTGTAACTGGTTCTGGTAAAACAGAAATTTATTCGGAGTTAATTAATAAAGTGATTGCTCAAGGAAAACAAGTGTTGTATCTGGTTCCTGAAATTGCTTTAACAACACAGTTAATTAATCGTATCAGAGCCGTATTTGGAAATTCTGTTGGTATTTATCATTCTAAGTTTAGCGAAAACGAACGTGTGGAAATTTGGAATTCTATTCTTCATGAAGGTGATGATAAATTAGACGCTAAACATTTTAATATTGTTTTAGGAACACGCTCTGCTCTATTTTTGCCTTTCAATAATTTAGGATTAATTATTATTGACGAAGAACATGATAATTCTTATAAGCAACAAGATCCAGCACCACGTTACCATGCGCGTGATGCGGCAATGTATTTAGCTAATTTACATAAAGCACAAGTATTACTAGGAACTGCCACGCCATCGTTTGAAAGTTATTATAACGCACTTCATAACAAATTTGGTTTGGTGCGCATTGCCGAGCGTCATGGCAATGCTAGTTTACCAACTACGGTGGTGTGCGACTTGAAAAAAGAAAATCAACAACATCAAAATAAAGGCATTTTCTCCCATCAATTGGTAACCGCTATTACACAAGCTTTAGCTAAAAAAGAACAAGTCATTTTATTTCAAAATCGTAGAGGTTTTGCTCCATATACAGAGTGTACCAGTTGCAATTGGATTCCGCATTGCACACATTGTGATGTCGCTTTAATTTATCATAAACAAACCAATAAATTAAGTTGTCATTATTGTGGTTACACTATGCAGCCGCCAACTAGCTGTGGTGCTTGCGGTAATAATAATTTAAAGTATAAAGGGTTTGGTACCGAGAAAATCGAAGAAGAAATAGAAATTTTATTTCCTTCGGCTAAAGTGGCGCGTATGGATTTAGATACCACTCGTAGTAAATATGCCTACAAACAATTGATTGATGAATTTGAATTAGGGAACATTGATATTTTAGTAGGGACACAAATGGTAACTAAAGGCTTGGATTTTGATAATGTGAGTGTGGTTGGAGTTTTAAATGTAGATAGCGTTTTAAATTTCCCTGATTTCCGCTCTTACGAAAAAGCCTATCAGTTAATTGTGCAAGTAAGTGGCAGGGCAGGGCGTAAGGATAAAAAAGGAACGGTTTACGTGCAAACTAATCAGCCTGAGCATGCAGTAATAAACCATGTGTTAGCAGATAATTATTTGCAGTTCTATCAATCACAAATTAATGAGAGAGAGCAATTTCATTATCCGCCTTTTACACGAGTGATTGAATTATCTGTGGTTTCAAAAGATGTGGTAGTAGTCAATGATATTGCTCAGCAATTGGCTAACCAATTAAAACCTTTATTTGGAGGGATGATGTTGGGCCCTGAATTTCCTTTGGTAGCTAAAATAAAAGACCAATACCATAAACGTATTCTTTTAAAAATAAATCGAGAGTATTCTCCAACACAAGTGCGAAATTTATTGAAACAAGAAATGGATACACTTCAATACAATAATAAAAAAAGTATTTATAGGTTGCAGGTAGATGCGGATCCAGTTTAATAGTTATATCTACTAGTTTGAGATAAAATTCATGCTAGCTCCTGTCATTTTTTCAAATTCTTTTCCAGAGTCTAAGATGTCTTCGTCATCTTCTTCATAGTACCAATTGATAACAAGTTTAATTTTATCTGATCCTTTTTCAATTTTCTTCAGTTTATCAATTATCTCCATGAATACTTTTAATGATGATGAGTTGAAATATTCAAGTTTGAAGTTTAGTTCTATCTGTTTTTCATTAGCTGAAAGTGATACTGCATAATAGATTAACTTCTCAAAATTATCAAGCCATTCAAATAAATTAGCATAAAATGCTCTTACATTTTCAGGCCGTGATTCTCCTTCAATTGTAATACTATTAGTTTTTGAATCACAATTGATTAATGGTGTATTTTGTGTTGGATCTAAATGCAGATTTTCCATAATTATTTTATTTTTATATGTGTAAAGTAATAAAACTTTGAGTTTAATTCAAAAACTTTTTGTTTTATATTCCCTTTTGATTTGATTGCCATGTCAAAAATTCCTACTCCAGCGCCTCCTCTTTCTGATAATGGCTTTCCATCTGAAGCTTTTGTATACATTAATTCTTTTATTTTATCATAACCTTCCTTTTCAATTAATGAAATATGTTTTTCTAAGATAGGACGGTCTTTTTCTTCAATATAATTCCCAAAACTTAATTCAATTAAATCTGTTCCAATATCCAATTTATGATATATTAAATCAAAATGGTCAACTTTTAACGAATGCCGCATTCCGTTTTCTAATGCTTCAACGATTATTCCATAGCATTTTTTCTTAATAACAGTTGGTATGTTGAGTTTTTCAAATTGTTGTTTAATATCAAGTAGATATTCATCTAGTTTTTTTTGATTTAATAACTCATTAAATTCAATAGAATAAATCGGTTCATTTATAATTGAATGTTCTTTTAAAAAATCATTTATAATCAACTCTTTTCTCATGCTTCATTTATTTGAATTCCTAATAAAGTTATATCATCTATTTGATTAGTATCTCCTATCCAATTATTTACAGCTAATTCAATTTTTTCGATAGCTGTTACAGAATCTTTTGTGTTTAAATTTAGGATTAATTCCTTCAATTTTTTTGTTCCAAATTTTTTTCCTGATTCACTTCCTTTTTGGTCAATAATCCCATCTGTGTATAGGAATATGGATTGAATATCTTTCAAGTCATAACTTATCGTTGAAGGAACGTAAATTGCTGGAGCGCTTCCTCCAATGTTAATGGAATCAAATTTATGATTGTTAATTTCATTGATTCTGTTTTTTACTAATATATTGGCTCCAGAGCCTGATAAATATATTTTTTTTAATTCTTTATTAATACAAACAATACTGTAGTCTAATCCTATACTCACATGCCCTCCTACATTGTAATAAGCATTAAACTCGTCTTTTATAAAACTGTTTAAATTATGTAATTCATCATGGTTTGTGATGTTTGTTATAGTTTTTTCTAGGCATTGTATTGCTAATACGCTAATAATGGCTCCAGGCACTCCATGGCCAGTGCAATCTCCAACTACTAAAAATAATTCGTCTCCTATTTCTTTATACCAATAAAAATCACCACTAACAACGTCTTTTGGTTTGTATAAAAGAATTGTATCTTGAAAATATTTTTTCGAATTTGTTGGAGATTTTAAAAATGTGTTTTGAATTTCTTTTGAATATAGAATACTGTCTGTTATTTCTTTTGTTTTCTCTTCTAATTGGTGGTGTGTGGCTTCTAGTTTATGACTTTGTTCTTCAAT
>SYEI01000236.1 GCA_005800865.1 Bacteroidota bacterium
GGATTTGCCAACAAAGAAAAACCAAACCCATCTCCAAAATCCCAAGCATCATTTACAGAGTTCGTGGAAGTATTATTAAATAATACGGATGCTCCACTTGACAAATAAGTGGTATCAATAGATGAAAATTGTGCAGAGACAACATTTATTACATTTATAGTAAATGTAGAATCATTCGCATCGCACTGTCCTACAGTATTTATGTCAATTGTATAATCACCTCCTGACAAATTTAATAATGTATCAGCTGTTGTCTTATTTAAAGACGATTTAATTGTAGCTCCAGTAACATCTTTCCAAATATAATTCCATGGTCCAGCATTATTTCCAATAACGGCAATTTCACCGGCATTAGGTTGACTACAATTAGGTTGTGAAACGTTAGTGGAAATTGTTAAAGGATTGATGGTAATATTTACTATAAATCTTGCATTTGTTGTAGATGAATTTAACGTGAAAACATAATTGCTAGTTTTCAAATCTGTAGTCACTCCATTAAATGTATCGTATAAAGAAATACAAGCGCCAGTTGGAAAAGAATTAAAATTCGCCAAACTAATCGTATAAGTTCCAGTATGGCCAGTAGTGGTTTTTAAAGGCATACTAAAAGACGAAGTAATATAATCAATTCCATTAATTTGAAATTCATTTGTTCCATTATCAAATCTAATTAATGGGGAGCTTGGATCTTGCCCAGCCATTTTAATAGCATCGTACTCAATATCAAAATTATTGGTAGCCCCAGATTGCATATATAAAACAGTTTCGTCATGAAAAGATGTCGGACCATCTAAATAAAATCTTAATAATGGCTGAACAGAAGCAACCTGTGCGGTTTGATTCATTTTTAAAAATGCTGGATTACCTCCCACTTTATAAGATTCTAAAGCAGTTAAAGTAGCATTAGCCGTACAGTGTACTTGAAAACCTTGACACATGGGTATTGTATCTCCTATACCACCAGCACCAACAGCTGGACTACTTATGCCATTTACATAACTCACACTTGAACCAGTACCTCCATTTAAATCGGCATTGTACCCATAAATTGCATTGTCAACATTTGGATTTGCATTTCTTAATGAACTCCATCTAATTGGAGAAGGATAAGGATTATGTATTAAGTTCCAACCATCATCTGGAACTGATCCTGTATTTGTCCTGGTTAATGGAATAGAATTATTAAATTTTCGAACTGTTCCTGTAACATCAATTGTTATTGGTGATGTAGCAGATGCTCCAGTTCCTAAATAAACCCAATACCCTTTATTTTGAGTAATTGGATTCGTTATATTAGTCATTGGTATATAAGAAGCAAAAGCATCATAAGTTCCTGGTTTAGTTTCATCATATGTATAAATAGAAACCATTCCTGCATAACCATCTGGGCATCCTACACAACTAATTGGCATATCATCATCCCAAGCCTGTAAAGTTAATGCCGAAGATATTGGAGTGCCTAATAAAGCCCAACCTGTATAGCCACCTGGAGCAAAACGCTGAACTGTCACGTTTCCAATAATATCTCCGGTTCCAGTTATTTCAGCAATTCTAGCGGTATTAGCAGCCGTAGAAACCATGGTGAATACTTGAGCATTTGTATTAAATGTTCCATTATTAAGCGTTAGTGTATTTACCAAATTTTCGGAATTTGTAATATTTGCACCTGCATTATTATTTAAAGTCAAATTATAAAAATTGGTAATACTTGTTCCGCCTATACTTTGAGCTGTTGTTCCGTTTAAAAAAACTAAACCCTGTCGAGCATTAAAAGTTCCACTATTTGTAAAATTACCACGAACTGTTATTTGATGATTAGCAGTATTAACATCTAAATTTGATCCTGTATTAATAATCACATTACTTGCTGTTATAGCGCTCAATAGGGTTTTAGTTCCAGCATTAGTAAATGTTATATTGTTAAATGTTTCCCCTCCTGCTTTAAATATAGTTTGAGAAAGCGTGCCCAAAAAAGTAACGGTTGATGTTCCTGGAGCAAATGTTCCACCATTATTTACCCAGTTTCTTCCAAGTGATAAAGCAAATGAATTAGTCGTTAAAGTTCCAGTATTAATGGTCACATTATTTATAACACTTAGAGAGTTGGTTAATAAAGAAGCATTTGCATTAACGCTGTTTACCAAAAGATTGCCAATTGGAAAACTAGAGTTTATTTGAATAATTTGCGCAGCTGGAGAAGAAGCGCTTCCAATTTGAAGTGTGCCACCAGTAACTGAACCTCCACTAGTTCCTGTGTTTACAAATCCTAAATTCTGTGCTCCAATACCTCCTTCTCTAGGAATAATTAAACTGCCACCACTCATATTAAATTGGGAGCCCGCTCCTGCAATTTGAAATGGCGCTATCGTTGTATTAGTTGAACCAATACTTGGCACAATTACATTACCCCCTGAAATGGTAAACTTGGATAAATTATTTATACCAACTGCATAATATTTACCAGCAATATTTAATGTACCACCATTAGTCGCTAAGATCCCTCCATTTGATAATAAATCTTCGTTTGCAGCATTTCCAACATTAAATGTTCCGTTTGACAAAGTAATATTACCATACATTGTTAAAGTTGCCTGGGCATTAATAGTTGATAAAGCAGAATTTAACCATATCGCTCCCTTTTGAGGAATTGTAGATGCTATAGTATAAGGCACTAAATTAGAGGCTCCAGTAGTTGATAATTTAAATGTTCCATTTGTAAGAGTTAAAAAATCATTTGGAGCAGTAAATGTTGGGGTCTGAATATCTAATGTGTTATTGATAGAAGTTCCCATATTTAAAGTCATACGATTAAATGACGTTAATGTTCCTGTTCCACTGATGGTTTGATTTCCATTTTTAGAAAATGTTGCGTTACAAAAACTTGTAGCATCAGGCACAAAATTTATTCGACCATTATTAATTATATTGCCAGGAAAAGAAATTAAGTGAGTAGTATTAGACCCTGGATTTACACTAAATGTAGCCCCTGTATTTACTACAACATTTCCGTTTACTGTAATTGTTCTAGCTGTATTATTATTTCCAATCGACAATACTCCGCTAGCGCCTTGACCAATTGTTAAATTATTACACACAGCATTCATATCAATGGTTACTGTATGAGTATTGGCAATTGTTACGTTATCTGAAATTGAAGGAACACCAGTTGGTGACCAAGTTGTAGCAGTGCTCCAAGATGTAGAAGCGATTGATATTTTATTACCGCCAGCTAAAGTAGATTGAGTGCCTGTTAAAGCAGCACTCAAACAACCTTCAGTAACTGCAAATAATTTCCAGTAATAAGTTGTGCTAGGCAACAATCCTGCAATTACGGCATTAGTAGAATTTGCTGGTGATTGGCTTACAAAATTAAAATTAATATTATCAGTTGAATTGTAAATTACATAACCAACTTCGTTGGTAGCCCAATTTGGCCAGTTCAAAGTCATACCCGTTTGTCCAACTCCACTAAAGGTTAATGCTCCTGCAGCAGCGGTTGGAACTGGTGGCGTAAAAATATATTTAGAATTATTAGCTGGAAGAGTTGTTAAATTATTTTGAGGTGTATTAGTAAAAGTCGTTGAATTGGCAACTAGCAATGTTTTTAAATTTGCATTAGAATTTGAAACTGTTTGACTGTTTAATCCTGAAGTGTAACTAAACCCATGAGTTCCTTGGGTCATAGTACCATAAATAAATTCTATGATACCAGAACTTTCATACAATTTAGCCTGAAAATTTAAACTAGGAGATGTGTTACCAAAAACAGCCATGTTAATCTATTCTATTGTAAGTACTTTATTTGGGGAAGTTCCTGTAACAGCATATTTAATGCTATTTCCAAGGGCAGAAACTCCGCCTTGGGCAGTTAAATCATCATAAAATAAAGCCAAACTTGGATATGTTCGAGTACCTGCAACTCCACTAGAAAAAACTGCGTTATTATAACTAAAAGCTCCGCCGCTTGCTCCGCCATCTGCCGCAGATGTAGAAAAATCTAAAAAACCATTTGTTGAAACCGAAAATTGGGTATACCGAACACCATTATACCAAAAATCAAAGCCTATATCTGTGAAATCAGAACGATTATCATCTTGAGTAAAAGTGGTTGTATTTCTCCAACTATCAAATGCATTTCCAGTAGCATTGATAGACGAATAGGTAATTCCTGTATTTCTTAAAGTTGAATATGATAAAAGAGATTGCCCAAAAGCAAGATTAATAATAAATCCAGTAAAAATAAAAAACCAAATTTTGTAAATATCTAACCTCATAACAAATTATCTTATACAAATAAAATTACAAC
>SYEI01000237.1 GCA_005800865.1 Bacteroidota bacterium
AAATAAAGTATTACTAGATGGTATGGTAATTTATAATCCATTTCACTCAATTGGTTTATTTTCGGTGTTTGATAATGATATTATGAGAAGTGCTGATGTATATAGTGCTGGTTTTGGTGCTGAGTACGGCGGAAGAACATCTTCAATTATGGATATTACAACACGTGATGGTAATAAAAAACATTTATCAGGAAAAGTTTCAGCTTCTACATTTGGAGCAAAATTAACCTTAGAAGGGCCATTAAAAAAATTAAAAGAAGATGGTAAAGGAAGTTCATCTTTCTTATTATCTGGTAAAACATCGTATTTACCTCAAACATCAAAAACCTTATATCCATACGCTAATAAAAATAACGATGATGGTTTGCCTTTTTATTACACAGATTTATATGGTAAAGTTTCCATTAATGGAAATAATGGTAGTAAAGTAAATTTATTTGGATATAACTTTAATGATAAAGTAGTATACAAAGATTTAGCAAAATTCAACTGGACATCCTTTGGTGGTGGAACTAATTTTATCTTAATACCTCAAAGTTCTTCGTTATTAATTGAAGGTAATTTTGCTTATTCTCAATACAAAATTAATTACGAAGGTGCTACCGAAACCGATAAAAAATCAAGTTCGGTTGGTGGTTTTAATGGAGGTTTTAATTTCTTAAAATATTTTGGTCGTAATGAGTTAAAGTATGGTTTTGAATTAGTTGGTACTAACACTAGTTATACTTTACAAAATCCAAACTTAGCTATAATTAATTACGCAAAAAACTCTTTGGAGTTAGGTGCTCATATGAAGTTTAGATGGTTAGATAAAAAGAAATGGATTGTATTAGAGCCTAGTTTCAGAGTTCAATATTACGCGTCTTTTGCAAACTTCTCTCCTGAACCACGTTTACAAGGTAAAATTAACTTCACTAAAAAAATCCGTATGAAATTTGCTGGCGGTTTATATAGCCAAAGCTTAATGAGTGCAAGTTCTGATAGAGATGTTGTGAATTTATTTTATGGATTTATTAACGGACCAGAAAATTTACCAACTACTTACAAAGACAAAAATAATAACACCGTTAATACGAAAGGTGTTATTCAAAAATCTCGTCACTTAGTTGGTGGATTTGAAATTGACGTATTGAAAAATTTAGAAATTCAAATCGAAGGGTATCAAAAATATTTCACTCAAATGGCAAGCGTAAACAGAGATAAATTGTTTGATGATACTCCTGAAAATGCTGACAAATTGGATGCTAATAAAAAAGATTTTATCATGGAGCAGGGTGAAGCAACTGGTTTAGATTTTACTGCTAAATATGAGAAAAAACGTTTTTACTTTTGGGCAGTGTATTCCTTAACGTTTAATAAACGTTATACTGGAAATACAGCAAGCGGCGATGTTTTTGAATACGCTCCAGTGTTTGATAGAAGACATAATGTGAATTTAGTTGGAACCTATACTTTTGGTAAAAAACGTAATTTAGATTTAAGTATTCGTTGGAACTATGGTTCTGGTTTCCCTTTTACACCTACACAAGGTTATTACCCACAAGTTGATTTTGGAAACAACTTCAATTACGATTATTCAACTGCAAATGCTAATTTAGGCTACATGCCAGGCGATTTTAACTCTCGTCGTTTACCTGATTACCACCGTATGGATGTAAGTTTAAAATGGTTGTATAATGTCAGCGAGAAAACTAAATTAGAAGTAAATGTTGGTGCGACTAACGTTTATAACCGCGAAAATATTTTCTATTTTGATCGTGTGAAAAACAAACGCGTTAATCAGTTGCCAATTTTACCTAACGTTAATATCAGCTTTAAATTTTAATTCATCTTGGCTTTTAAAATCTATACTAAAACAGGAGATAAAGGACAAACGTCTTTAATTGGAGGAACACGTATTCCTAAATTTGACATTAGAATTGAAGCATACGGAACGGTAGATGAATTAAATTCTAATATTGGTTTGGTGCGTGATCAAGAAATTGATGAACATTCCAAAACGATTTTAATTGAAGTTCAAGATAGATTGTTTACCATTGGTTCTCTTTTAGCAGCTGATCCCGAAAAAAATAAAATGGTGTTGCCTCAAATTTCGGATGCTGATATTGAGTTATTAGAAAAAGAAATTGATGCCATGAATGAACACTTACCAGAAATGAAGTTTTTTGTGCTTCCTGGTGGGCATACAATCATTTCGTTTTGTCATTTAGCTAGATGCGTTTGCCGCAGAGCAGAACGTTGTGTATTGCGTTTAAATGAAGAACAACCTGTAAACGAATTAATATATAAATACTTAAATCGTTTATCGGATTATCTGTTTGTATTATCTCGCAAATTTACTCAAGATTTAAAGGCTGCAGAAACGCCTTGGAAACCTCGTGTATAATGTCGGCACCCCAAAAAATAGTTGATATGATGATGGCCAGCGACTTTTTTAGTCAATGGTTAGGTATTGAAATGTTGGAGGTGAAAGAAGGGACTTGCAAACTTCAAATGACGGTTCGTAAAGATATGTTAAATGGCTTTGGAATTGCTCACGGAGGAATTACTTATTCCTTAGCTGATAGTGCTTTAGCATTTGCCTCTAACTCTCATGGACAAAAATCCGTATCTATCGAAACATCTATTTCTCACACAGAATCGTTGAAAGAAAATGATGTGATTATAGCCGAAGCTTTTGAAGAAAAATGTTCTAATAAAATTGGAATTTATACTATCAAAATCACGAAGAGTTCTGATTTAAAAGTGGTGGCTTTATTTAAAGGCACAGTTTATCGTACTTCCCAAAATTGGTTAAATTCAACAGAAGATTAAACTTTAGAGTCATCTTTGAGTCCAACACTCAAATCCTTTAATTTTTTTACTTATGAAATAGCCATGTTTACCTAAATGCAAATTAAGATAAACTAAACTGGCTATACCATAAGACAATTAACCAAATTAAATATAAACTTATGAAATAGCCATGTGCCGAAATGCACAAACACAAAGGAAGATACATGGCGTATACCATATGACAATTAAAAAAAACAATAAATATCTACATATGAAATCAGTTATTTTTATGTTATGTATCCTATTGTTAGGAACAAATAGTGCCTTTTCTCAAAAAGGAGGTCGAGGCCACGG
>SYEI01000030.1 GCA_005800865.1 Bacteroidota bacterium
GTACTCAACGTGTTTGCAGTTTTATTTACAAACATCCAATAAAAATTCTCGTTAATATTTGACGCACTGCTTATTGATTGAGCACCTCCTCCGGTGAAACTCACTACTCCGTTGTTTGGAGTAAAAGTGCTATTGTTTGTCCAGTTACCTGTAATAAATACCGTAGCCGACGGTGCCGAAACAATTCCTGTTGTAATTAGTAAGTTTCTGATACTCCAATTTATTGTTGAGCCTCCACTTTGTAATGTTTGTCCTGCTGTTTTTAATACTGTTACGTCATTAAATGTTTGCGTTACAGCAGTTCCATTAATGTTTTGTGTGCCTGTTCCATTAAATATTGTAATGTTAGTTCCTGGGGTATATGTAGCACCATTGTTAGTCCAGTCTCCTCCAGCAGAAATGTTTAAATTAGAAGCAACTAAACTAGAACCAGCAGAGAGTAGTACGTTATTATTAACTGCCAATGAATTGGTAATTACAGTAGCAATTGGGGAGTTTGTATTATTAACTGTTAAGTTTGCTACGGGAATATTAGTGTTTATTCTTATATTTTGTGCAGCATTGGTTGATGCATTTCCAATTTGTAAAATACCAGTTGTATTTACTGTATATGATGCCGCAGCTCCTCTATTTATATATCCTAAGCCTCCGGTACCAGCATTTTGAATGACTATATTTCCCCCAGTCCAATTAAAGGACGACCCAACAACATCAATTGTAAAGGGAGCTAAGGTTCCTGAAGTTGATCCGTTTCTATTGACCGTTAACAAGCCTCCAGACATTCTGAAATCAGTTAAATTAACACCGTTAGATCTATCAAAACGACCTGCTATATTAACAGTACCTGAACTTATACTAACAATATTTCCTCCCGATGTTAAATTTTCATCAGCAGCGTCACCAATGTTTACAATACCTCCGCTAACTCTAAATGGACCAAAATACGTTACACTACCTAATGTATTCATTACTGAATTAGCACTATTCATCCATAAACCACAAAAGGAATTGTAAGTGATTGTAGCAGAAAATGGTGTAATTGTACATGTACCAGGTGATGAAAATTTAAAGGTTCCAAATCGCATATCTAAAAAGCCACTCGATGCACTAAAATTATTGGATGTAACTTCTAAGGTATATGGGGACCCATTAATAGTGTCAAGCTTTAACACCATTGCGCCAAAATTTGTAGTTGCTCCAGTGCCACTAATAGTTTGGTTTCCAACTCTAAAAAAGTAGGAACGGGTATTACTACCCGAGCCTGGAGAAAGATTTGTAGTCCCATTATTAATGATATTGCCTCTAACCCATAATTGGTGTGTAGCAGCGGTTACGCTGTTGGATTGAAAAGTTCCACCAGCACGAATAGTTGTTGTTCCTCTTATCGTCATTTTTCTTGAAGTAGCATTATTACCAATGACTAAACTACCACTAGCGCCTTCTCCAATAAAAATATCATCACAAGATGCATTCATATCAACTGTTACGGTTGTTCCATCTGAAATGGTTACATCATCATTGGTTGTTGGCACACAAGCGCAATCCCAGGTTGCTGGATTACTCCAAACGCTTGTAATAATTGATTTTATTGGACCTTTAGGCAATGTTGCTTGTGTTCCGGTTAAGGGAGTACTTAATTGCCCTTCGGAAACAGCATGCACCTTCCACAAATACGTCGTTCCTGAGCTTAACGTATTTGCATTATAAGATGTAGAATTGGCTGCTAATTGTGTTAGAAAAGTATAAGTCGCGCCGCCATCATCCGAAACATAAATTACATATCCTAATTCTCCAGTTGCCCAATCAGGCCAATTTAACGTCATGCTGGATGCGGTAATAGATGAAAAAGTTAATGCTCCAGCACTAGGTGTTGGTGTAGTTGGATTGAATAAAATAGTAGTACTGGAAGCAGGAACAGTTGCTAATGTAGTAGTTTCAGTATTGTTAAAAGTTCCTGTGTTTGCCACCGTTTGATTTAGTAATTGTGCTGCGGTTGCTGCAGCACTTTGAGTAGCTGCATTAATACCACACACATAAGCCCAAGAAGCCGTGCCGCCATTTATAAGCCCGTAAACAAATTCTATATTTCCTGTCCCCTCGTATAACTTTACCTGAAAATTTAAACTGGCTGCAGCAGTATATGTTGGAGGATTTGCGGCATTCCATGCGTCCATGTTAATCCACTCAATAGTCATTACTCGGTTTGGATAGGTACCTGTAGTTAAGTATCTAATACTTGTTGATAAAGGGTTGGCACCTCCGCCGTTTACCCAAATATCGTCATATAAAGGTGCAAGCGCTAACCATGTACCACCTACGTTACAAGTAAATGCATTTGGATTCTCTCTATATTCATAAGCGCCACAGCCAGTGGCACCTGGCGATACATCTCCATCAGAGGTCGAAGAAGAGAAATCACAAAATCCATTCGTGGACACTGATATATAATTATAACGTGTGCCTAAATACCAATAATCAAAACCAATAGGAATTTGAAAACTTCTATTATCATCTTGTTGATCTGTTGTTGTGCCTGTAGTTCTTCTCCAAGAAAAAATTTGATTACCAGTTGTAGCAATGGAAGTATAGGCAGTCCCCGTTGTTCTGGTAACGGCATAATTTGCACAAGATTGTGCAGTTAAATTTTCAAATTTAACTAATGAAAAAATGATAAGAATGAGTAGTAGAGTTTTTTTCATACTGTGTCAATAAATGTTAAAATTACGTTTCAAAAAAAGTGCCACATCGAAATTTATCTATCAGATGTAACATTTCATAAAAATAAGTAAAAAAGTGCTAAGAATCAAGTGATTACTTGAAGTTTAAAAACATCTAAATGTTAATTATTACAGAAAACTTACTTTCATCATTCAATCGAGTCATTTTATCGAAAAAAAGTCTGTTAGGTATTCACAGCAAAATGAGTGAAGTTGCCAAAATACTGAGTGAATGGACTAAAGAAAAGTAGAAATTGTTTTAATTCTTGGGCTTACCCTCTCAATTTTGCTCTTATAACTACCGCTGAAATAACAGAAGTGATAGTGCCTAAAAATAAATTTTTAAATACAACGCTTGTGCATTCTTTAAAAAGCGTCACCTGGTCAATTTCTTTTTTTATCAAATCAGGAATTTGAGCTTCAGTTATTTTTAAATGACCATTTTTAATTTGCGTTTTAGCTAATTCAAAACCATAGGTTTGAATAAAATCAACTTTATAGGCTTTAAAATCTAAAGTAAAAAATATCGCTTGAAAAATCACTAAAATAACTGTACTGAAAATAACAAACTTTAATCCTTCTTTCACAAGATCTTTTCCGCCAATTACATTATTGTAAATCGTTCGTTTTGAGTAAATCATGGCCACAACGGTAAATGGAATGATTAGTAACCAACCAATAATGGTTACTGTATTAATAGATTGGCTGCGTCCTCCGTAAAAAACAATACAAGTAGCAATAATTAAAAGCGCACTGTATATTGAAGGAAATAAAAATGTTTTTGGTGACATGGTAATGTGTTTAAACTACAAAAAATTGGAATGAATTATTTATTCATTCCAATTAAAAATTCTTCATTAGTTCTTGTTCTACTTAATTGATTTAATAAAAATTCCATCGCTTCCACAGGGTTCATATCAGATAAATGTTTTCTTAGTACCCACAAACGCTGCAGAGTTTCTTTATCTAATAATAAATCATCTCTACGTGTTGAAGAAGACGATAAATCAACAGCAGGGAACACACGGCGATTAGCAATTTTTCTATCCAATTGTAATTCCATATTACCAGTTCCTTTAAATTCTTCGAAGATTACCTCGTCCATTTTAGAACCTGTTTCTGTTAAAGCGGTAGCTATGATTGTTAAAGAACCGCCATTTTCAATTTTACGAGCAGCTCCAAAAAAACGTTTTGGTTTTTGTAAAGCATTTGCTTCAACACCACCCGATAAAACTTTCCCGCTACTTGGTGCAACTGTATTATATGCACGAGCCATACGTGTAATACTATCTAATAAGATAACTACATCGTGTCCGCACTCAACCATACGTTTTGCTTTTTCTAAAACGATGTTTGCAATCTTCACATGTTTTTCTGCTGGCTCATCAAAGGTTGATGATACTACTTCTGCTTTTACACTTCGTGCCATATCAGTAACCTCTTCGGGACGCTCATCAATCAATAAAATAATTAAATAAACTTCCGGGTGATTATAAGCAATAGCATTAGCAATATCTTTTAATAAAACCGTTTTACCAGTTTTTGGTTGTGCTACAATTAAACCACGTTGTCCTTTCCCAATAGGCGCAAACATATCAATAATACGAGTGCTATTATTTTGTTGTGGATGTCCAGTTAATTTTAATTTTTCAGAAGGAAATAATGGAGTTAAATAATCAAAAGGAACTCTATCTCTAATATAAGAAGGTTCTCTTCCGTTAATCTCTTCAACTTTTACTAATGGAAAAAATTTCTCTCCGTCTTTTGGTGGACGAATGCCACCACGCACTACATCACCTGTTTTTAAGCCAAATAATTTTACTTGAGCTTGCGAAACATAAATATCATCTGGAGAACTTAAATAATTATAATCCGAACTTCTTAAAAAACCATAACCGTCAGGCATCATCTCTAAAACACCTTCGCCAATAGCAATACCATCAAAGTTATAATATACGCGTTCAGGTTTTGGTAAATGTTTATGCTCATTTTCTTTAGCATCTTTAGCGTCGTGCATTTCCATGCCTTCTGGTGTTTGAGGCTTTTCTTCTGCTTCAATATTAATAGCTAAATCATTATTAACAACAGGTTTTGATTCTGTATGTTCAGTTTTTGCAGGATTGTTATGTTGATGATGTTGAGGTTTTTGATGATTATGAACAGGGACTTTACGAACTTGTTCTTCTCTTTTCTCGAACTTAGGTTTCTCGTCTCTTGCAGTATTTGAATCAGTTACATGAGGTTTTTCTTCAGCAACTTCAAGTAGAGTTTTCTCAACTTTCACATCTCCTTCAATAGGTTTTTGAATGCGAGGTTTTTTTACTTTAGCCTCAGTAGTTGGAGTTTTAGTTTCTGTGGTAGCTAAACTTGTTGAAGTTGCTTTTTTAGGAAATTGTCCCACTAATTTAGCGGCTAATTCTTTATTAGATGCTTGCGCATCAATGATTTTTAAAACCATGTCAGGTTTTGCTAATCCTTTTGCGTCAATACCAAATTGTTTACAAATGTCCTTTAGCTGAGGCAAAGCTCTGCTACTTAAATCTAATACTTCAAACATAGTTATGCTTAATAAGGGGAATAATAATAAAAGAGTTTTGTTATTTTAATTTTCTGTGATTTTATTACTACAAGATAATGTAGTAATGTTTCGATGATACAAGTATAAGCATTAATTTTATAATACAAAACAATTTAAAACATATTTTTATAGGCCAAAATAGCCTTCATTTTGTTAAATAAAATATCTTTGTTGAATGAGTAAATTTTTAATAGTTGGCTTAGGAAATATTGGCGATGAATACGCCCACACACGCCATAATATTGGCTTTGAAGTGTTGGATTACTTGGCTAAAGAAAATGATTTAAAATTTAAATCGGATAGATTAGCTGACGTTGCTGAATTGAAATATAAGGGCAAACAATTGATTTTAATTAAACCAACTACTTATATGAATTTAAGCGGAAAGGCATTAAATTATTGGATGCAAAACGAGAAAATAGCCATTGAAAATGTATTAGTTATAGTGGATGAATTAGCCTTACCATTTGGTAAAATTCGTTTAGGACCAAAAGGTAGCGATGGCGGGCATAATGGTTTAAAAAATATTCAAGAAATTTTAGGTCATACAAATTATCCTCGTTTACGTTTTGGTATTAGTAGTGAATTCAATAAAGGAAGTCAAGTAAATTATGTACTTGGTAAATGGAATGACGAAGAAAAAAAGACTTTACATGAACGCGTTAAAATTGCAGCTGATGCTGTGAAAGCTTTCGCATTTATTGGTTTAGCAAGATGCATGAATGAATTTAATACGAAGTAGTTATTGGTTCCTAGTTTTTGGTTGTTTGAGAGTTTTCAAACAACTTTTTTCCAATAACTAATAACTTTTATATTTCATATCTCGCTAGCGGAGTAGTTTCCAATCCACAAAACTCTTTATTCAAAAATTTATAGTAACCTGTAATGGCAATCATAGCAGCATTGTCTGTGCAATATTCAAATTTTGGAATATACGTTTGCCATTGATGCTTTTTTCCTAATAGTTCTAGTTCGCTTCTTAACCCTGAATTAGCAGATACTCCTCCAGCAATAGCAATTTGTTTAATGCCAGTTTCTTTACTAACCGCTAATAAATTTTTAAGTAAATATTTAATTAGATGTGCCTGATAGGATGCACAAATATCATTTATATTTTCTTCAATAAAATTTGCATTTTGCTTAGTTTGTTCTTGTATAAAATATAAAAACGCTGTTTTTACGCCACTAAAACTATAGTTATTATTTTTTAATTGCGGCATTGGAAATTTATATTTCGTGGCATCTCCTAATTTGGCATATTTATCAATTAATGGTCCTCCAGGGTATGGAAGTCCCAATATTTTAGCGGCTTTATCAAAGGCTTCACCTACTGCATCATCCTCGGTTTCAGCTAATAATTCAAATTGTAAATGGTTGGTTATTTTTACAATCTGAGTGTGTCCACCACTTACCGTTAAACATAAAAAAGGAAAGGTTGGTGATGTCATAGTCTCTTCTTCTTGCACAAAATGAGCTAAAATATGCCCTTGCATATGATTTACTTCAACTAAAGGAATATGTAATGCTAAGGATAAAGACTTAGCAAATGATAAACCAAC
>SYEI01000238.1 GCA_005800865.1 Bacteroidota bacterium
GTAATTGTTTTTGATTCATCATCAAACACATCTACAAAGGCTTTTCCAATTGCTTTACGTTTAGCTTCAGGATCAGATAAACCTTTTAAGGCATCATAAAAACGCTGTTTGGAGTTTACTCCTTTCACGTTTAATCCCATCCCTTTGTAGGATTCTAATACGTTTTCAAATTCGTTTTTACGCAATAATCCGTTGTCAACAAAAATGCAATGTAAATTTGCCCCAATAGCTTTATGTAACAATACTGCAGCTACTGAACTATCAACTCCACCAGATAAACATAAAACAACTTTATCGTTACCTAATTTTTCTTTTAATTCTTTAACCGTCACATCAATAAACGAATCAGATGTCCAGTTACCCTTACAACCGCAAATACCTTTTACAAAGTTTTGTAATAAAGTAGCACCTTCTGTTGAATGGTAAACTTCTGGGTGAAACTGAATTCCCCAAGTTTGCTCATTAGTAATTGCAAAGCCAGCTACTTTTACATCGTGCGTGCTAGCAATGATATTATAATTTGCTGGGACTTTTAAAATTGTATCTGCATGACTCATCCATACTTGCGACTCATTACTGATGTCTTTAAATAATGGATTATTGTCTTCTACAAAACTTAAATTTGCTCTACCGTATTCGCGAGAGTTTGATTTACCAACTTCGCCACCATAAAAGTGCGCTAATAATTGAGCTCCATAACAAATGCCTAATAAAGGCAATTTACCTTTGATCTTATCTAAATTTGGATTTAGAGGATTTTCTTGTCGCACGCTGTGCGGACTACCAGATAAAATAACGCCTTTAATATCAGGAGTTAGTTCTGGAATTTTATTAAAAGGGTGGATTTCGCAATACACGTTCATTTCTCGTAAACGACGAGCAATTAATTGTGTGAATTGGGAACCAAAATCGAGGATTAAAATTTGTTCTTGCATAGTAGCTAACAAAGATAGCTAAATGTTTTGTTTTAGAGGAGTAGCGAAGGAAAAAATAGTGTGAAAAAGAGTGAAAAATTAATCTTTGTTTCTCATGAATTTCACTAAAGTATAAATACCTAAACTAAAAATTCCAGCAATTAATAAAAGGATAAAATAATCACTTAATTCTAAGGCCGATTTCATAAATATTAAGCAACTAATAATTTATTCTTCACTGCAAACATCACAATTCCAGCTGTATTAGGAATATCCAACTTAGCCATGATGTTTTTACGGTGAGTATTTACCGTATGAGTACTTAATTCTAATTTATCAGCAATCAATTTATTAGATAATCCTTCAGAAATTAAACGAATCACATCTAATTCTCTGTCAGTAATACCTAAACCTTGGCATGAAACTTTCTCTAACTCTGGTCTCATTATTTCTAAATCTTCCGAATTAGCCAAGAAATAAGCTACTTTACCACATAAAAAACGTTCTCCGTTAAAAGTTGCATGTAAAGCTTCAATAATTTCTTCTTTATCACACTCTTTTAATAAATAACTTCTTACCCCACTATCTAAAGCTGACTGCATTTCAGCTCTACTCATATAATCCGTAATTGCTAATACCTGAAGTCGTTTAAACGTCTTAGTTAATACAGAAATCTGTTTAGAACTAAAATTCAAAGATTGAAAATCCAATACTAAAATTTTCGGTTTGTTTTTTTTAATAGAAGAAACCAAATTATCGAAATTTTCATCTTCTGTATAATCTACCTCAAAATTCGCAGAAGTGCTTAATAATGTATAAAGCCCTAGTCTGCTTAAGTAGTTGTTATCTGCTATAAGAACTGATATCATTGGTTTAAATACCTTATTTAGATTAATTTTAAACAAAGATACGTTTCATATCTGAATAACAAAATTTATCTTGAATTATTTATTAAAAAATGAATTGTTCATTTCTAATTCCATTTTTTAAATCCAACTCTAAATCCAGCACTTAAAGTTAAATTAGGCATCGAGTGGTTCATCATAAATAAATGCGTGTATGCAACATGAACAACGGGATATATTCCTAAGTATTTGTTTTTGATAAAGGAGTTGAAATTATAACCTAATTCAGCATTTAATCCTGTGCTATGCATAATATGAGCATTTGTTCCCATGATAGAAGAAGTAGGATGAGTCATAAATTCATCCCCCTTAACTTGATGCCCGTGAGCACCACCAATCCCAACAAACAAACCCTTTATTAAACTTACTCTATAAGTAAACGTAATCAAAGTGCCTTGTTGATCGGGGTTTGCTATGTAAAGTTCTTTTACTCTAATGTCGATAGAACTAGGCCTATCAAATGCCATAAAAAAAGTGCCAATACTTGCATAAACGCCTCCCATGGGAGAGTTGTGATGCTGCATTCCTCCTACTATACCAATATCGATATAATTTTTGTGATGATTATTTAATTGCGAGAAACCTTTGTGGGTGAAACAAATAACTAAGCTTAGCAAAGCTAATCGATTTACGTTTTTCATAATGGTTAGATTTTGGGGTTAACGTAAATATTGGTTTCATAGGCTATTATTTTTGTTTTAATTATGTGGCTTCGACGCCGCTCAGCCACCGAATATGGGCACTGAGCGAAGTCGACGTGTACGCTTGCATCCCTCACGCGGGTTTATTTCAGTTAGTAAGTTTTAGCTACGTAAATAATTTCTGTGTAGTGACAGATAAAGCTAAAGAAAGGACGGTAGTGGTTCCGAAATATTCGAAATGAATCCTGTTCTAATTGTTATAATCAAAAAAATAAAAAAAGTTACAGAGAAAATAATTGGCCTTCGGTAGCCAATTCTGTATTAGGAAAAATAGGTTTGGCTTCCTCTAAAAATTCTTCTAAATGGCCATATCTAGCTGAGAAATGTCCTAAAATTAATTTTTGAGCATTTGCCAGAACCGCCATTTGAGCTGCTTGTTTGGCTGTACTATGAAAGGTTTGTTTGGCTCTATCCGCCTTTTCTTCTAAAAAAGTAGATTCGTGATACAACAAATCAACGTCTTTAATATCGTTTGATAATTCTTCAAAAAACTTGGTATCGCTGCAAAAAGCATAGCTTCTTTGTTTAATGGGATCTAAAGTTAACTCGTTATTTTTAATGATATTCCCATTATTATCAATTGCATCTAACCCTTGTTTTAGCTTATGAATTTCTGCAAAAGAGACATTCATCTTCTCCAGTTTATATTTATCAATATTTCGGAATAACGGTTTTTCCTTAAATAAAAAACCTGTAGTAGCAATTCTGTGCTTTAATGGCAAACTATAAACTTCTACTTTTTCATCTTCAAAAATCAATTGCTTGCTTGTATTTTGTGTGTAAACAAAATTTAAAGGATAATTCAAATACGTTTCAGAATGCTTATGAATCATATTTATGATTTCCTCTAATTCTTTTGGACCGTAAATGGTTAATTCATTTTTCCGCCCCAACAAATGCATACTTGCCAAAAAGCCAGGTAGTCCGTAAAAATGATCTCCATGCAAATGGCTAATAAAAATATGGTTCACACTTTGAAAACGAGCTTTGTATTTGCGCATTTGCATTTGTGTACCTTCTCCACAATCTATCAAAAAAAACCGCTCAGCTATATTTAATAACTGAGCGGTTGGATTTCGGTTTGCAGTAGGCGTTGCTGCGCTACTTCCCAATATTAACAATTCGAAGGTTTGAGTTGACATATAAAAGACCTTCGAAATTTAATTAGTTATTTAAAACAATCATTCGTTTAGTAGCTTTTGCTCCTCTGTATGTTAAAGTATAGATATACGTTCCAGCTGCTAATTCAGAGGTATTAATGGTTACTTTATTTTCGCCTGTAACAGCTTTAATAGTTTGAGAAGTTGCAATATCTCCTAACATATTATACACTGTAACAGTTGCTTCATCATTTCCTTCTACATAAAATGTGATATCAGTAGTTAAAGAAGATGGATTAGGAAAATTTTGAGATAATATCATTCTATCATTTCCAAGACTTCTGATACCGGTTGGGTTATTTGGAGCAATATTTATGATATAATAATTTAAAGTTTGACCACTAACTTTAGAGCCATTGTTTACGTTTGGAGTATTAGAACATGCACCAAATGCAGGAGTAGCATAAGCATCAACAGAAATAGATAAAGTGTAACTACCAGCTGTAGTTGGTGTGCCGTAAATACTGGCGCAATTATTAGCATTACCAACAAATTTAAAAGACGGCGCTCCGTTTATAGTTCCATTGGCAACTGCCGAACTAGATGATCCTAAATTTAACCCAGGAGGTAAATTGTAATTTACTGTTACACTTGGAGTAAATACAACAAAACGGTTAAAACAAAAAGTAATACCAGATGAAACAGTATCTTTTGGCACTTTAATAGTTAAATTTTGTTCATAGGGGATA
>SYEI01000239.1 GCA_005800865.1 Bacteroidota bacterium
ATTATTTTGGATGGCTCAATTGGCAGTCATCGTGTTTTTCGTGAATCGCTTGGTGGATTCTACACTTTCATGGTAAGCTTTATTGAAATTTTATCAGTATTAGCATTCATTGGAACAGTTGCGTTTTTAGCTAGAAGAAATTTATTAAAAGTTCCTCGCTTGGTAAAAAGCGAATTAAATGGTTGGCCAAAATTAGATGCCAATATTATTTTAATTATGGAAATTATTTTAATCTGTTTCATCTTTATGATGAATGGCGCAGATGAAGTTTTATACTCAAGAGGACAATCTCATGCAGAAAATTTAGGAGATGGGTCATTGGGTTTAACCATTAGCAGTCATTTAGGTCCGTTAATTTATGGCGGTATGCCAAATGCAGGTTTACATGTGATTGAGCGTATTGGTTGGTGGGGCCATATCATCATGGTATTTGCCTTTTTAAATTATTTACCAAAATCAAAACATTTGCACGTGTTATTAGCTTTCCCTAATGTGTATTTCTCTAACCTAAAAGCTAAAGGACAATTCACTAATTTGTTTGAAGTAACAGATGTAGTAAAACCAAATTTCGATCCTGCTTATCAACCAGTATTGGATCCAAATGCTGTGATTAAGTTTGGTGTAAAAGATGTAACTGATTTAACTTGGAAAAATTTATTAGATGCGTATTCGTGTACAGAGTGTGGTCGTTGTAGTTCATCTTGTCCGCAAAACATGACTGGTAAAGCTTTGTCTCCACGTAAAATTATGATGGATACGAGAGATAGATTAGAAGAAGTTGGAAAGAACATAGACAAAAATGGTGGCACCTTTGTAGATGATGGAAAAACTTTATTAGGAGATTATATTAAACACGAAGAAATTTGGGCTTGTAATACTTGCAATGCTTGCGTGCAAGAGTGTCCAGTGAATATTGATCCATTAGCAATTATTGTTGGCTTACGTCAGCAATTAGTGTTAGAGCAAAGTTCTGCACCAAACGAATTAAATGGGATGTTCTCTAATTTGGAAAATAATGGTGCTCCTTGGCAATTTAGTCCAGCAGACAGAGCAAATTGGATTAACGAAAATTAATAGAAGTCATGAGTTCACAATTTAATTTATTAGAGAAAGAAGAAAACGGACAAAAAATTAGTCCAGTTTTACCTGCACACGTAAAAAATTATTTGATAGATATCGACGGCACTATTTGTGACGATATCCCGAATGAACAACCAGAGAGAATGGAAACGGCAGAGTTGTATCCTGAAGCATTGGTTACATTAAATAAATGGTTTGATGAAGGACATATCATTACATTCTTTACTTCGCGTACCGAAGAGCATCGTGTAGTAACTGAAAAATGGTTAAACAAACATGGATTTAAATACCATGGTTTATTAATGGGCAAACCCCGTGGAGGTAATTATCATTGGGTAGATAATCACATGGTGAGAGCAACGAGATACGAAGGAAGATTTACAGATTTAATTGAAAAAAACGTAACGATACAAGTTTTCGAAAAATAGATGACTATGGAGACATTAAAGGTACCAACAATGCAGGAAAAAATTGCCAACGGCGAAACTCCAGATATTTTATTTTGGGTTGGTTGTAGTGGCAGCTTTGATGATAGAGCAAAAAAAATTACGAAAGCTATTGTTCGTATTTTAAACCATGTAGGTGCAAATTTTGCCGTGCTAGGTGTTGAAGAATCTTGTACGGGAGATCCTGCAAAACGCGCTGGTAACGAATTTTTATTTCAAATGCAGGCTATGCAGAATATCACCATTTTAAATGGATATGATGTTAAAAAAATTGTAACGGGTTGTCCGCATTGTTTTAATACCATTAAAAATGAATACCCAGAGTTAGGCGGTAAGTACGAAGTGATTCATCATACTGAACTTGTACAACAATTAATTAACGAAGGAAAATTAAAAGTACAAGGCGGTGAATTTAAAGGTAAAAAAATTGTTTTTCATGATCCTTGTTATTTAGGAAGAGCAAATAATGTGTATGAAGCACCTCGTGATGTGATTTCTAAATTAGATGCTGAGTTGGTAGAAATGAAACGCAGTAAAGCTAATGGTTTATGTTGTGGAGCCGGTGGAGCACAAATGTTTAAAGAAGCAGAAAAAGGCACAAAAGAAGTAAATGTTGAGCGTGCTGAAGAGGCATTGTCTCACAATCCAGATGTGATTGCTGTAGGTTGTCCGTTTTGCAATACCATGATGACAGATGGGGTGAAACATTTTAATAAAGAAGATAAAACCAAAGTGTTAGATGTAGCAGAATTAATTGCTTCAGCTAACGATTTATAAAAAGCCAAATGAAAAAAATATCAATATTTATTACTGTCCTTATTATTGCATTTGTTTCTTGTAAACCAAAAGGGGAAAGTGAAACTGAAGAAAATTCTCGTAGAACAGACTCTCTTTTAAAGGTTATTAATTCGCCTGAGTTAGCGGCAGTAAATAAAAAAATATTAGATAATCCTGATGATGCCAATTTGTATAACGAGCGCGCAAAAATTTATTTACAATTTAAACAATTTGAAGACGCCATTAGTGATTCTAAACGTTCGATAAGAATTGATACCACTAATGCTGGTTTTTATTTAACAGAGGCCGACATTTTTTTTGTAGCTAATGAAACTAGAAATGCAAAGGACGTGTTAGAAAAAGTGGTGAAGAAATTTCCGGAAAATACTGATGGTTTGCTGAAATTAGGAGAGTTGTATTATTTTGTAAAGCAATATGAAAATGCGTTTGCTAAAATAAATCAAGCTTTAAAAGTAAATGAGAATTTAGCAAAGGGTTATTATTTAAAAGGAAGTATTTATAAAGAAGTAGGAGATACAGGAAAAGCTATTTCGAGTTTAGAAACAGCTATTGAACAAGACAATAAAAACTATGGCGCTTTTTTAGCATTAGGCTTAATTTATGGAGCTAAAAAAAATGCTTTAGCTTTTGAGTATTATAATAATGCCATTTCGATTAATCCTTCAAACACAGAAGCGTTATATGCTAAAGCAAAATTAATGCAGGATATGAATCAGATTAAAGATGCTGTGGCAATGTATAATCAAATTTTGAAAATAGATCCAAATCACATTTTTTCTATTTATAATTTAGGAGCCATTGAATTTGGGATTAATAATAATCCTCAAGTAGCGATGGATTATTTTACTCGAGCTATTAATGCTAATCCTAAATATGCAGAAGCTTATTTTGCAAGAGGCGCATGTCATCAAGAGATGAAAGATAATAGTAATGCCTCTGCTGATTACCAAATGTGTCTGCAATTAAAACCAAATTATGAACCAGCAGTTGAGGCATTAAACTCATTAGGGAAGTAATTCATTAATTATTTTACAATAAACAAAAAGCCCGATATGAATTCCATATCGGGCTTTTTGTTGTATTTAATTTAAAACTATGCTTCTGTATTTTCTGCTGCTGGAGCATCAGTTTCAGGAGCTGCTGTTTCTTCAACTGCTGGAGTTTCTTCAACCACTGCTGTTTTAGCTGCAATTTTAGCTGCTCTAGCATCTTTAGATGCTGTTTCTGCTTTAAATTTATCAGCAACCGCTTTTTTACCTGCTGCAGTTAAATCATCTTTTTTAGTACTGATTTTAGTTGCTTTTTGGTCTAACCATTTAGCGAAACGCTCTTCAACTTGTGCTTCAGTTAATGCACCTTTTTTAACACCATCTAATAAGTGTTTTTTCATTAAAATACCTTTGTAAGATAAAATAGCTTTACAAGTATCTGTTGGTACAGCACCGTTTTGTAACCATTTTAAGGTATTTTCGAAATTTAAATCAATAGTTGCTGGGTTCGTATTAGGATTGTAAGTTCCTAATTTTTCTATAAAAGCTCCATCTCTTGGTGCACGACCATCCGCTGCTACCACGTGGAAAAACGCTGCGTCTTTCTTACCGTGTCTTTGTAGTCTAATCTTTACTGCCATTTTATTATTTTTTAAGTTTGGGCTGCAAATATCGGTAAATTTATTTAATTAACAGTCAAATCTTAAAAAATATTTTTATAAAGGTCTAAATATCATTAATTTGACTAATTTTGTGAGTTCATAACGGTAAATTTTAAAACCTAAAACCTTTATATATGAAGTTACAAGAGCGTGGCACCCTATTAATTCCCATCGATTTTACTGAACAGTCACTTTTAGCTATTAAACAGGCTTACAATTTGGCTAAGTACACACATTCTAAAATTGTGTTACTTCACTCTTACGAAAAAGTTGGAGAAGAAAAATATGACGAATTAAAGGCTTTAACTAAACAAACAGAAACTGAAAGTGGGGTTCCTACTGAGTTTATGAATGTTAAAGGTAATATTTATGCAGAGGTACCAAGAGTGGCCGAAGAAATTGAGGCAACTTTAGTAATTGTTGGTTTAGAAAGCCACATGAGCACTAAAAACATTGTAGGAGAAAGTGCTTCCAAAATGATTAGAGAGTGTATTTGTCCGGTTATTTCTATCAGAGGAAAGGATCACAAAGATGGTTGTGAGAACATCTTATTACCATTGGATTTATCACGCGAATCTCGTGAAAAAGTAGATGTAGCAGTGCAATTTGCTCACTATTTTGGCGCTTCTATCCGTATTTTAGGAGTATTTAGTTTATCTGATGCTGCTTATGAAAATCAATTATTAGCGTATTCTCATCAAGTAAAACAATATATCAAAGGAAAAGGTATTTCTTGTTCAAATAAATCATTAGCTAGTGATAGCGTAGCAGATACCATTGTGGAGTATGCTAACAAAATTGAGTCTGATCTAATTGTAATTATGAATAAACCTACTTTAAGTATTAAAGAGTTTTTCAGTGGAACTGAGGCTCAAAAAGTAGTTGATATTAGTAATTTACCAGTGATGACG
>SYEI01000240.1 GCA_005800865.1 Bacteroidota bacterium
GTATTCTTAACCTTAACCTCTACAAATAATGGAACATGTAATGACGAAAGTGATATTGTTCAAATTAATTTAACTACCGCTCCTTCAGTTAATGCGGGTATTGATTTATCATCTTGTGAAAACAATCCAACAACTGTATTATCAGGATTTGTATCTGGAGCAACAACTACAGGTGTATGGTCGGGAGGATTAGGAACTTATAACCCAAGTAATTCTGTTTTAAACTCTGTTTACACTCCAAATCCATCTGAAGTTGCAGCTGGCTCGGTTACCTTATTATTAACTTCTACAAATAATGGAAACTGTATTCAGGTAGTTGACAGTGTTGTTATCAATTTCTCAAATGCTCCAACTGTAAATGCTGGTATTGATTTATTATCATGCAAAAACAATGCAGCTTCTGCACTTTCAGGTTTAGTAAATGGCCCAACAACAACTGGTATTTGGTCTGGTGGTTCTGGAACTTACAATCCAAATAGTTCAGTATTAAATGCTACTTATACACCAAGTTCAGCGGAAATGACAGCGGGTTTCATTACTTTATATTTAACCTCAACAAATAATGGAAATTGTAACCAAGTTATAGATACAGTTCTAATTTCTTTAACAAACCCTCCTCTAGTTAATGTTGGTGCTGATATATCAGTTTGTGCAAACAATCCAACTGTGGCAATATCAGGTTCGGTAACACTAGGTTCATCTACTGGCGTTTGGTCATCTTCTGGTTCAGGTTTATTTACACCATCAACTAACTCTTTAAACGCAACATATCAATTAAGTCCTGCTGATTTATCGCAAGGAACGGTTACTATAAAATTAACTTCTACCAATAATGGTAATTGTAATTCTGAATTTGATAGTTTAATAGTAAATGTAACGCCTAAACCAATTGTAGATGCAGGTATAAATGATACTATTTGTTTTAGTAACGTTTTTTATCCTCTAAATGGATCTGTAACCGGAAGTGCAAATTCGGGTATTTGGTCAACAACGGGTAATGGTGTTTTTGGTAACCCAAGTAATTTAACCACCATCTATACTTTATGACAATCAGATACATTAGCTGGCCAAGTAAAATTAATATTAACTTCTACTGGAGGTAATTGTTTACCTGAAACAGATACTGTATTAATTGTAATTGCAAAAGCGCCTTTAGTAAATTCAGGTGTTAATCAGTTAGCTTGCGATAATCAACTAATCCAATTAAATGGTACCGTAAGCAGTAGTTTAACCTCTACTGGAGCTTGGACAACATTAGGTACAGGTAATTTTATTCCAGATGATTCATTATTAACCACCTTTTATCAACCTTCCGCGTTAGACCTTTCTAATGGAAATGTAACACTTATATTAAGTTCTACAAACAATAAAGGTTGCGCAGCAGTGAAAGATACTCTCGATATTAATTTCATACCATCACCAAATACAAACTTTAACACCACTAATGTATGTGCTAACAATTTAGCCACATTCACAGATAACTCTTCTACATCATCTGGAAGTATCACTAGTTGGTACTGGGATTTTGGGGATGCAACTACTGATAATACAAGCAGTCCAACACACATGTATGTGAATGCAGGAACTTATACAGTAACGCATGTTGCATACGGAAGTAATGGATGTAATGATACCATACGTAAACCGATTGAAATATATTTCTTACCACAAGCAATGTTTTATCAAAACACTCCTTGTGTAGGTAATGTAACTCAATTTAATGATTCAACAACATCCTTATCTGGGTCAATTACAAATTGGTTATGGAATTTTGGAGATGGTCAAACATCTGCTTTTCAAAATCCACAACATGCTTTTGGAAGTGTAACCAATTATAGTGTTTCATTAGTTGTTACCTCTGAGCATGGTTGTAAAGACACGATTCAAAAAAATGTAACTGTAATTGCTGGTCCAAATGCTGATTTTAGCATTAACCCAAATCCAGCACAAGCATTAGAAACTGTTACATTCACAGATCTTTCAACTGGGCCAAGCTCACTTGTTAATTGGTATTGGGCATTTGGAGATTCAGCTGTTGGAAATTCTCAAAATATCACACATGTATATGACAATCAAGGCGTATTACCAGTGTTTTTAGTTGTAAAAGATATTAATGGATGTATAGATTCGGCTAGAAAAGATATTTCCATAATATTATTGCCTGATGTTCCAACTGCATTTACACCAAATGGCGATGGACAAAATGATTTATTCTTAGTAAGAGGTGGTCCATTCAAAACTATAAATATTAGAGTTTATAACAACTGGGGGCAACTCATCTTTGAAACGAACGATCAATTTGAAGGTTGGAATGGTACATTCAACGGAACCGAACAACCTTTAGGTGTTTTTGTTTGGGTTGTAGAAGTTGAAATGTTTAATGGCGAAAAAATTAAGAAAACAGGTGACGTTACTCTATTAAGATAAAATGAAAAAGATATTACTAATTCCATATTGCATTTTGCTTTTATTGAGTTCAACTCTTAAAGCACAGGACTTCCATTTATCAATGTATGATGCGGGTCCATTATTTTTAAATCCAGCATTAACTGGGGTTGTTGATGCTAACTTCAGAGTTCATGCACAATATAGAAATCAATGGAGATCTGTTGCTTTCAAGCCATACAATACTGCATTAATAAGTTTTGATGCACCAAAAGGTAAATGGGGCTTTGGAGGACAAATAACAAATATGAGAGCCGGTGTAGGTAATTATAATGTTTTACAAGGCTTATTTTCTGTATCGTATGCCGTACCATTAGATAAAAATAAATTTAACAATATCTCTTTTGGTATTCAAGCAGGTGCTACTCAAAAAAGAATAGAAGCTGGTTTATATACCTACAACAATCAATATGTTACAACTGGCGGTGGTTATTTTGATCAATCTCAAGCATCTGGAGAATCATTTAACAGACAATCATTTGTTACAGAACAAGTGAATGCTGGTTTTATGTATTTTAATTCAAAACAACAATCTAGAATAAATCCATTTTTTGGTTACTCTGTTTTTAACTTAACCAATCAAAGAGAAACTTATTATGACAGCAATAATAAATTGCCTATCAGGCACTATGTTCATGCAGGTCTTAGATTAAATGTTACTGAGTTATTTTATATATTACCTAAAGTATTAATTATGATGCAAAAAAATGCGACAGAGCAATTGTATTCAATTGATGCAGGTTACTTTTTTAAGGAACAAGAGTTTTATTTATTAGCTGGCTTAAATTATAGAAATAAAGATGCAGCAGTTATTTATATTGGAGCTCGTAAAAATAATTACATAGCTAAAATAGGATACGATGCAAATACCTCTTCTTTAAAAGATGTTTCTAAATACAGAGGCGCATTTGAAATTTCATTTACCTATATGGCAAAAAAACATAAACCAAAAGAAGCGCGTCACTGTCCAAGATTATAAAAGTTATGAGAAAAATATTATTTGTTACTGTACTTCTTGCAACACTTAACAGCTTTGGGCAATCCAAACGTCTTTGGTTAAAATATGGAGATGATGCATTCTTAAAAAAAGATTATACAACAGCTATCATGTACTATAAGCAAGTATTAGATGATACTACTGTATTAAAAGAACTTGTTTTGCCTTATGAAGTTCAAATTGTGAATTTAA
>SYEI01000031.1 GCA_005800865.1 Bacteroidota bacterium
AGTAACTAAATTTGATTCATAATTTAAAATAGCAAATTGATTAGCAGGATTTGGAAATAGAGATAGGTTTGTGGCATTCGATAGTTCTTCGACGCCCACAGTGCTTTGTGTTACGAAATTATCCATAGAAAAAAATAATGGTGTGTTAATTCCAAATGCGCCCACATCACTGGATGTCATTTCAAACTTAATGCTATCTACTTGTCCTAATGAAATGCAGTTAACATATTGCCAGTTTTTTACAACATAGTCGTTAGCTGTTCCAGCAGCTCTATAATCTGCTAAGTAAAAATGAACAGTATCAGTTAACTGAGTGCCACTTCTGTAGCCTAAAACAGATAACTTAAACCAATCTGGATATGTTCCTTGTGCCATGCTTGTGCCCGAACCTGTTCCTGTTGTATCTCCAAATCTTCTTGAAAAAGCATTTCCACTTTTAATAACTTTCCAAGCATAAGTGGTATTAGTTAAATAAAAGCCATGTACCGCAGTGGTATTATTACTAAAAGACACAACCGCACCGCTTTGTGCAGTTGCATAATTTGTTCCGCTAAATGATGTTCCAGTAATAGCACCATATAAATTGGTGTAGGTTCCGTTTACTGTATCATTTAAATTTGTATAAGCTGTTCCATTTGCCCAATATCCTTGCCAATCGTATTGAAAATTTGCAACACCAGATGAAAAATCTGTACCGGCATTATCTTGATAATAAGAATTTGGTGATAGTGTAAAGGTATCAAACGAAACTGTTGTTTGTGCTTGTGTGGTTAAATTGGTTGCAATACCTAATGCTATCGCGAGTTTAGTAATTGTTTTTCTCATGTTATTTTGCGTTATTGATTATTTCTAAAGGATTATTTGATGTTGTTTTTTTCTTTTTGTGGTAATTCATGCAAAGACCTACTTCATAATTTCTTAATGGCATAGGTGTATTTTGAACAACTACATAGTTTTTGTTTAGTAAATTATTGATACTACAAAATAACTCCATATTAACTGTGCTAAATGAATAGTTGTATGAACACTTTACATTTGCTATGTAATAAGGGCTTAGCCAGCTAGAATTATCTGTTGTAGTAAAACGATAGCCTGTGTAATTATTATTGAATAGTAAGCTGATGTTTTTGTAGTTTATTAAAATAGATGCTTGTCCATTATAGCGAGGCGTGTATATTAACTGTCTTCCAATAGAATTATCATTTTCGCTGGTGTTTTTTTGATTGGTAGATAATACATAAGCTGTATGAATGATGAGTTTTAATAGTACATTTTTTTTCAAATATGTTAGTTCGGTTTTGGTTTCTGTTCCTCTGCTGTATACTTCTGCAATGTTTTTTGGTGTCCAATATGATTTTTCGGAGGGTAACCAAATAATCCAGTTAGTAGTGTGTCTATTAAAATAAGTGGCTTCTATTAAAGCACTGAAATTATTTTTTGAGTAATTAAATTCTAATCCGCCATCCATTTCATAGCTTTCTTCTGGTTTTAAATTTGGATTTCCTCCAGGATGCCAGTATAAATCGCTTAAGGAGGGTTGTCTGAAAGATGAGTTAGCATTAATTTTAGCCGCTAATTGTTTTATTAACTGGAAATGAATACCAGTATTCCCGGTAAAGGGTATTTCAGTTTGAGTGGTGAACTCTTTTCGTACAACTAAATTATAATTTAATTTAGAATGGAAAAGACTTAATTTATATGCAGCAAAAAAAGCTGTTTTGCTTAAAATATGATTTAAACTTGTGTCTTTATTTATAGACGAAGAAAGTAAAACTGAGTTGTAATTCGTGAAATTTGCACCTATGTTTAATTGATGATTTTTGTATTTGTAAGTATTGTCGCTTTCTACAATAATTGTTTTAATAGTATTATTACTAAAAGAGTAATTAGCTAATGTATCGTTATAATTGAGTTGGTCGTTAAAGTAGCCTATGCGTATTACTGAATTTAAATTTCGTTTTGAGTAATTCCAATCAATATTAAATTTTAAATTTTCATCTACTTGATTTTTTTTACTTAGAGCGCCTGTAAAAGAAGGTAAATTTCTATTTACTACATTATACCAAGCTCTTATATTTAATTTTTGAAAAGTTGTAATTCTAAAGGATAATTCTTGCAAGAGTCCTTTAGAGGTATAGTTGGCATGGGTTACTTTCTTATTGGGATTTTCCTTATCAGTAGTATCTTTATAGCTATAATTGTTTTCGCAAGTGTTATAGTATATATTAGTGTTTGATGTAATTTTCTTATAGCTCAATAGTACGCCTGAATTTATTTTTCTCGAATCAAAACTTTCCAAACTCATCTGCAATTTAGTTTTAAAACCTTGATTAAAACTCGTATTGTTTTGCAAATGAATGCTACCTCCAATTGCGCCACTTCCCCAAATAGCGCTGCCACCACCATATTCTAAAGAAACACTATTAAACAGAGATGTTGGAACAATACTTAAATCAGGTTGACCTAACATCGTATTTTGAATATTCAATCCATTCCATAACAAAGCGGTGTGATTAGCATTGCCGCCTCGCATACTCGTAGAAACTATATTTCCATTGCCATAAGATTTTATATGAATAGTGGATTGATTGGCTAGTAAATCACCTAAGCTAGTGGTATTATATTTGTTAAGAATTAGACTATCAATCTCACTGTGTTTTTTTGAAGTTTCAAATTGTTGTTGTTTATTTTGTAAAATAATTACTTCTTGTAATTGATGAAGAGCAGTGTCTTTTGTTTGAGATTGAAGTTTTATGGAAAACAAAAAAACATAAACGAATAACCAAACATATATGTTTGAATAGTTTGATGTATGTATTTTTAAATGGTTCATTTCCCTCATTTGTCATTATCAATCATGGGAAAATAAAAAAACAGCATGTTGCCTAAACATCCTATTTTTTGCTAGCCTTTGTTTCCCCGAAAGCTTCAAAATGCATATTGGCAGGTCTTCTGACTCGTCTTTGTTTTTTAAAGCCTTCCCATCGTTAATGATAGTGGCATGTTTTAAAAACAGTATTTAAGACTTACAGCAGCGGGCACTGTTCATGAATTACACATGATTCCCTTTTAATTTTTGATACTAATTATAATATCTAAAAACCAAATTGCAGTACAAATGTAGTAATAAAAAATAAAACCTCATATTTATTTAAAATGTGAGGTTTTAAGAAGTTTAAAAATTAATATAAATACTAAGTTCCAGATAACATTGTCCAGCTTACATTCTCAGGATGTTCTTCTGGTTTAACGCTTAATACAGGAACTTTTGAATGGTGAATAACTTGTAAAGCGTATGGCCCTAAAAAGAATCCGCTTAACTCAGCGTCTTGATCAGTCATGATTGAAATTAAATCACCGCCAACTTTTTCGCAGTAATTTACCGTAGCAACTGCTCTGTTTTTTACATTCTCAATTAATTCGGTTGAACAAGCAACGCCTTTATCTTTAGCAGCAACTTCTACTTGGTGTAACATCACTTCCATAGCATGTTTTTTACTTGCTTCATCATCAGCAAGTAATCCAACAGCGTATACATGCGCTACAAATTGCTTAGCTAATTCTAAAGTTAAAACAACTTTATGTCTTGAGTGTTCAGAAGTATCAATAGGTAAAATAATTTTATGGTAGCCTAAGGTTTCAGCTTGTTGGCTCATCGTTAATACAGGACATGGACTCTTTGTTAAAACTTTTAAAGCGTTACTGCCAATTGTTAAATCTTCCCATGAACTGTAACCGTGAGTTCCCATAACGATTAAATCTGCTTTAATCTCGGTTGCAAATTTTACTATTTCAGTAGTTGGATTACCTGAATTCACAACAGTTGTAACTTTTACTCCGTAATCTTTTTTAATATCAGAAGCTAATTCCTCTAATTTTTTCTGAACTGCATCAGATGCTTTTTCAACATTGTCTAATGTTATACTTGGAGTAAATACATTAAATTTTTCCCAATGTTTTGTAATAACATGTACTAAATAAACTTCTCCTTTTGTAAACTGAGCTAAGAAAGCTCCATGCTTAATTGCCAAGAAAGATGTTTCTGAAAAATCAGTAGTGATAATGATTTTGTTGGTGTTTAAGTGTATCATATTGTTTTTATGTTTTTGTGTTGTTATTGTAAATATAATATTTTTTTTAGATTTTAAATATTCTGTTTTTATAATAGAGAATAGATGATTTTTGTCGTGTCAATATATGATATTAATTAGTTTTTAATGGTTCACTATTTCTACATCTTTTGGATTGTGTTTGTGCTTAAAGAATATGGCAAATAACACAGCTACTATAAGAGCGTATAATGCAAAGGTTAGCCAGATGTTATGCCAGTCTTTTCCAGCGCTTGATGTAAAAAAATGGTCAATGATATATCCACTGGATATACTTCCAAATACAGCGCCAAAGCCATTAGTCATCATCATAAAAAGCCCCTGTGCCGATGAACGAATAGTTGAATCTGTTGATGTTTCTACAAATAATGAACCTGAAATATTGAAAAAATCAAATGCCATTCCATACACAATACAAGATGAAATAATCATCCATAAGCCATCTGTTGGATTACCATAAGCAAACAATCCAAAACGTAAAACCCAAGCAATCATGCTAAAAAGCATCACTTGTTTGATGCCGAATTTTTTTAAGAAAAAAGGAATTGCTAAAATAAAAAGCGTTTCAGAAATTTGAGAAATAGACATGATAATAGTTGAATATTTTACAACAAATGAATCTGCATATTCAGCTTGATGTTTAAAGTCATCTAAAAAAACATCACCATAAGCATTTGTCAATTGTAGGGCTGCACCCAAAAACATACTAAACACAAAAAACAATGCTGATTTATAATCTGCAAATAATTTGAAA
>SYEI01000241.1 GCA_005800865.1 Bacteroidota bacterium
CAGTAGAAGAAACTACTAAAATATCTCCGTCCATTAGTGAAGCACCAGTAATCATGATTTTTACATAATCCGCGTGACCTGGACAATCTACGTGAGCGTAGTGACGTGTAGCTGTTTGATACTCAACGTGTGAAGTATTAATAGTAATACCACGCTCTTTTTCTTCAGGAGCATTATCAATAGAAGAGAAATCTCTTACTTCTGATAAACCTTTAGATGCTAATACAGTAGTAATTGCAGCTGTTAATGTCGTTTTACCGTGATCTACGTGACCAATTGTTCCAATGTTTACGTGTGGTTTGGAACGGTCGAATTTTTCTTTAGCCATTGTTATTTTGTTTATTTGTTATTATTATTAATTATTTAATTTATTCGTTTTTTCTCTTTGTTTGAGCTGTTGAGCGGGATTGAACCGCCGACCTCCTCCTTACCAAGGAGGTGCTCTACCACTGAGCTACAACAGCTTATTAAATATGATTTCTAAAAGTCATATTATTTTGACTCTGCTGTTTGCTGTATTTTAAAGAACTTTACTCTTGTATACACGAAAAGTCCCTCTTTTTGGGGACATTCAAAAGAATTGAGACCGCCTACGCAAGCCTTTTCTGTCTTTTGTCCGTTTATACGGTTATTCATCAACTTCACACAACCTCATTCTATTGGAGCGAAAGACGGGTCTCGAACCCGCAACCTCCAGCTTGGAAGGCTGGAGCTCTACCAATTGAGCTACTTTCGCTTAATCTCTTAACAATGCGACAACCATCGTTCAATGTGGGGACAGGAGGATTCGAACCTCCGAAGTCGAAACAACAGATTTACAGTCTGTCCCATTTGGCCACTCTGGTATATCCCCATTTTAAATTAAGAGCCGAAGAAGGGACTCGAACCCCCGACCTACTGATTACAAATCAGTGGCTCTACCAGCTGAGCTACTTCGGCTTAATTTTTTTGCTTTTAAAGAACGTCCCTTTTAATTGGGGTTGCAAATTTAATAACAATTTCTGTTGTTGCAAAAAAATATATAACTTTTTTCGCTTTTTTTCGAAAATAATTGTTTTTAGTTCTATATGTAAACAAAAATGGAAGGAAAAATTCTTCCATTTTTGTTTAATTAAACTGCTATTTAGTGACTTCCTAAATAGTCTGCAACCCCTTTGTGGTCAGCCTTCATGCCATCTTTTCCTTTGCTCCAATTTGCTGGACAAACTTCACCTTTTTCTTCAAAAAACTGTAAAGCGTCAACCATACGTAAAGCTTCATCTACATTACGGCCTAATGGCAAATCATTGATTAATTGGTGACGAACAACCCCAGATTTGTCAATTAAGAACAATCCACGGAAAGCAATCATGTCTCCTGTAGCTATTAAATCACCGTTTTCGTTTACATCATAATCTCCTAATAATGTATCGAAATTGATAGATATAATTTTAGTTGTATCTGCTACTAATGGATAAGTAACTCCTTTGATACCACCTGCTTTTTTATCTAATTGTAACCAACCCCAGTGGCTTTGCTCTGTATCTGTACTGCAACCTACTACCGCGCAATTACGAGTTTCAAATTCTTTTAATTTCTCTTGAAATGCGTGTAATTCAGTTGGACATACAAACGTGAAATCTTTTGGGTAAAAGAAAAATACCACATGCTTTTTGCCAATGTATTGTTCTAACGAAAAATTATCTACGATTTCTTCTCCGTTAATTACCGCTGATGCCTTGAATAAAGGCGCTTTTTTACCTACTAATGCCATATAATTTTATTTTTTTAGTTTATTAAATTTTTGTGCAAAATTATCATTTACTTTGTTTAAACAGTTCTAAATTAAGATTGTTTAACTAACAATTAATAACCAGTTTACCACAGGTAAGCATAAAAACAAAATATATGGCAATTACAGTAGGACAAGCAGCTCCAGATTTTAAATTATTTAATACCGAAAAAAAAGAGATTTCTTTGTCAGATTACAAAGGAAAAAATTTAGTGATTTTATTCTTTCCCTTAGCATTTACAGGTGTGTGTACAGCTGAGTTATGTAACATTAGAGATAATTATAACATTTACACTTCCTTAAATGCTGAAGTAGTAGGCATTTCGATTGACTCATTATTTAGCTTAGGCAAGTTTAAAGCTGAGCAAAGCTATAATTTCGATTTATTATCGGATTTCAATAAAACAACTGCAAAATCGTATGATTCGTTATATGAAACATTTGGTTTTGGGATGATTGGTGTAACTAAACGTTCGGCTTTTGTAATTGACAAAAATGGCGTGATTCAGTATGCTGAGATTTTAGAAGATGCTGGTAAACAGCCTGATTTTGATGCGATTAAGGCTTGTTTAGAAAAGATTTAATTTTTTTCATTTTCTTTTTGCTTGAACAAAAAGAAACAAAAATTCAAGGCGAAACGCCAACCGCCATTTGCTCCGCAGAATGCTTAATCGAATGGCGGTTCGCACCGTTTCGCCAAAATAGCCGCACTATTACCAACGTATGATAGACGTATCCGTGTTTATATAAAATTATTAATGCTAAAATCATATTTCGATAAAAACTTAATTGAAGCAGGTTGCGACGAAGCAGGGCGTGGCTGTTTGGCTGGTCCTGTGTATGCAGCATCTGTTATCTTACCCAAAAATTATAGAAATAAATGGTTAGATGACAGCAAAAAATTAAGTGATAAAGATAGATATGAGCTGCGTCCTGAAATAGAGGAAAAAGCGCTCACTTGGGCAGTTGGTGTAGTTGATAATGTAGAAATTGATGAAATCAATATTTTAAAAGCGTCATTTTTAGCAATGCATCGAGCTATTGACCAACTCACACAAAAACCCGAGTTGTTGTTAATTGACGGCAACCGTTTTACTCCATACAAAAACATCAATCATCAATGTATCATTAAAGGTGATGCTAAATTTTTAAGTATTGCCGCGGCAAGTATTTTAGCTAAAACCTACAGAGATGATTTTATGAAAGAAGCGGATTTAAAACATCCTGAATATAGTTGGGCTCAAAATATGGGCTATCCTACTAAAAAACATCGTGAAGCAATAAGACAATTTGGAACAACCTCTTTACATAGACTAACGTTTCAGTTATTGCCTAAACAATTAACTTTAGAATTATAATGGAATTCATTACCAAAGAACTTAGTGATTATTGCGAAAATAATACCTCCGCCGAAACAGATATATTAGCACAGTTAAATAGAGAAACACATTTAAAAGTGGTTTCTCCTCGTATGTTGAGCGGACATTTGCAAGGACGTTTTTTAAGTTTTATTTCTAAACTACAACAACCGAAATTAGTTGTGGAAATTGGCACATATACTGGTTACTCGGCATTGTGCTTAGCTGAAGGGTTGACAGAAAATGGAAAATTAGTTAGTATTGATGTGAATGAAGAAACCTCTGCCTTCGCAAAATCGTTTATTTCGAAAACAGAATACGCAAACAAAATAGATTTGGTATTAGCTGATGCTAAAGATTACATTCCAACCATTAAAGAGTCTATAGATTTAGTATTTATTGACGCCGACAAAAAAAATTACCTCAACTATTATCATTTAGTGATTGATAAATTAAATAAAGGCGGATTAATTATTGCCGACAATGTTTTATGGAGTGGCAAAATTACCATGTCTGAAAATGCTATGGACAAAGAAACTTTAGCTTTACATCAATTTAACCAATTTATACAGCTAGATAATCGAGTGGAAAACCTATTATTGCCCATTAGAG
>SYEI01000242.1 GCA_005800865.1 Bacteroidota bacterium
AATAAGTTTTTGTTTTATAAAATTAATTAAAGATAAATTTGTCTTTTATAATAAAATTAAATAATTTTGTATGGAATTAATTAATGAGATATGTTTTCAAAAGCGTGTGAGTATGGAATTAGAGCTTCTATTTTTATTGCAACTAAATCTTCTAAAGGAATAAGGGTTGGAATAAAAGATGTAGCAAAAGAAATTGATTCTCCGGAACCATTTACGGCTAAAATTATGCAGATTTTAACTAAAAGCGGAATAATTCATTCGGCTAAAGGAGTTGGTGGCGGATTTGAAGTTTCAAATGAAGCATTGAAAACAATAAAATTAATTCAGATTGTAGATGCCATTGATGGAGACAAAATTTATAAAGGATGCGGTATTGGTTTAAAAGAATGTTCTGAAGAGCATCCTTGTCCAGTTCATCATGATTTTAAAAAGATTAGAGGTTTACTTTTAGAGATGTTGACTAAAACTACTCTTGAACAGTTGGCGTTAGGAGTAAAATCAGGAGACTTTTTTTTGAAAACATTGAATATTAACGATTAACATTAAATAAATATCTAAAAAATGAATACAAAAACCAAAATTTCGCTATTGATCCTTATGGGATTTTTAACAATAACTTCTTGCGGTAAAAAAGAAACTGCACCAGTTGAAGAGCAAACAGAAACTTCAACAGAAGGAGAAGCTGCTCCTGTAACTTCAACTGCAGAAAATGTATTAGTTATTGAAGGAAATGACCAAATGCAGTTTAGCACAAATGAATTGAAAGCAGTTGCAGGAAAACCAATTACGCTTACTTTAAAACATGTTGGTAAAATCCCAAAAGAAGCAATGGGACATAATCTAGTTATTCTTCAAGAAGGTACAGATCAAGCGGCTTTTGCTTTGAAAGCTAATGATGCAAAAGCAACTGATTTTATTCCAGAATCTGAAAAAGCTTCAATTATTGCTCATACTAAATTATTAGGAGGAGGAGAAGAAGATACAATTGAGTTTACAATTGATAAAAAAGGATCATATCCATTTATCTGTTCTTTCCCTGGCCACGTGGCTATGATGAAAGGCGTATTGATTGTTGAGTAAATAACCAAAACTCCGAATCCTTTAAACAAGGTTTGGAGTTTTTTTAAAAACAAATAAAAGATAAAAATGTCTTTTATTGAATTGAAAAGAAATGAAAAGAGAAAAAAATTGTGGATAGTCTTTATTCTAGTAATGGCTATATCATTTTCTGTATTAGGTTATTACGGTTACGAAATTTATCAGCAGGCTCCGCCAGTTCCAAAAGAGATTGTTTCTGATGGCGGTAAAGTTATTTTTTCTGAAGAAGAAATTAAGGACGGACAAAATATCTGGCAGAGTATAGGCGGACAGGAAGTTGGTTCTATTTGGGGGCACGGTGCTTATGTTGCACCAGATTGGACGGCAGATTGGCTTCATCGTGAGGCAGTTTTTATACTGGATAAATTTGCCCAAAAAGACTTCAATAAAAAGTTTGATGAACTTGATGAAGAAAAACAATCAGCATTAAAAGTTCGTTTGCAAAAAGATGTGCGAACCAATCGATATGATCCAAATACAGGAGTTCTTACTATATCTGAAAACCGTGTTGCGGCGATTGAAGGTTTGAGTGAATATTATAAAGGTCTTTTTACCAATGATCCAAAATTTGATAAACTGAGAGAGGAATACGCAATTCCTAAAAACTCTATTAAAGATGAAGAGAAAATGCATAAAATGAATGCGTTTTTCTTTTGGGCAACATGGGCAACAGTTACAAATCGTCCTGATTCAGATATTTCGTATACGCACAATTGGCCGGCAGATGAATTAGTGGGTAATAAAGCTACTAAAGAACTTTTGGCTTGGTCTGGTGTCAGTATCATTTTATTGATTTTAAGTGTTGGAATTTTAGTGTTTTATCATGCAAAATCGGGTGAAGAGGAAGAATTTCCGCTTCCAAAAGAAGACCCGATTATTAAACAAGGTAAAACTCCATCGATGGGATTGGTTACAAAATATTTCTGGATCGTTAGTTTGTTAATGATTTTGCAAATGGTTTTTGGGATAATAACAGCTCATTATGGTGTTGAAGGAAATGGTTTGTACGGAATTCCAATTGATCAAATTTTACCTTACGCAGTAACAAGAACATGGCACACGCAATTGGCTATTTTCTGGATTGCAACAGCTTGGCTTGCAACTGGATTGTATATTGCGCCAGCAGTTTCAGGTAAAGATCCTAAATTTCAATGTTTTGGAGTAAACTTCTTATTTATTGCCTTATTGATAATTGTTTTGGGTTCAATGGCAGGACAATGGTTTGGTGTAATGCAGAAATTGAATTTAGTACAAAACTTCTGGTTTGGTCATCAAGGTTATGAATATGTTGATTTAGGTCGTTTTTGGCAGATTTTCCTTTTGATTGGATTGTTTTTATGGCTTGCTTTAATGATTCGTCCATTAATACCAGTTTTAAAGAAAAAAACAGAAGAAAAAAATCTAATCATTTTATTCTTAGTTTCTTGTACTGCAATTGCCATGTTTTATGGAGCTGGTTTAATGTGGGGAAGACAAACAAATCTGGCTATTGCCGAATACTGGAGATGGTGGGTTGTTCACCTTTGGGTTGAAGGATTCTTTGAAGTGTTTGCAACGGTGGTTATTGCTTTCTTGTTTGTTCGATTAGGACTATTGAAAACTAAAACAGCAACATTGAATGTTCTGTTTGCAACGATTATTTTCATGTCAGGAGGTATTTTGGGAACTTTTCACCATTTGTACTTCTCAGGAACTCCAACAGCAATTATGGCATTAGGAGCTACTTTCAGTGCATTAGAGGTTGTGCCTTTAACCTTAATTGGATTTGAAGCGTATCAAAACTATAAAATTTCAAAATCAACACAATGGATTGCTGATTACAAATGGCCTATTTATTTTATGATTTCTGTGGCATTTTGGAATTTTCTCGGAGCTGGAATTTTCGGGTTTATTATCAATCCTCCGATAGCACTTTATTATGTACAAGGTTTAAATACTACGCCATTGCACGGACATACTGCTTTGTTTGGGGTTTATGGAATGCTGGGAATAGGTTTAGTATTATTTGTATTGAGAAGTTTATACAGAAATGTAAACTGGAATACTAAACTGCTTAAAATTACTTTTTGGAGCTTAAATATTGGTTTGTTTTTGATGGCAATATTGAGTTTGCTTCCAATAGGAGTTTGGCAGGCAATAGAAAGTATCGATCACGGAATGTGGTACGCCCGTTCTTCTGAATTAATGCAGCAGC
>SYEI01000032.1 GCA_005800865.1 Bacteroidota bacterium
TCCGTAGTTACCAATCCATTATGTTGGGTGAAATAAACGGAATTACTTCTTCATTTGCTCCCTTGGAGACAAGTGAAAAAGCAGTATTGATAATTATTTGTGCAGCAATCATTGTGTTTGGAGTTTTTCCAAAACCATTAAATGATTTAGCAGAAGAAGGAACAAAAGCAATTTTAACTTATATCAAATAACAAATTAATTTTCGAATTACGATTATCATAATTCATAAAGCTTAAATAACGTATGAAAGGTCTTTTTATAATTAGTGCACTAGGAATTTTAGCCATGTTGGCTGAGATTTTTAAATTCAAAAAATTGTTGTATCCAATTGTATTAGTTGGAATTTTAGGAGCATACGCTGCTAACTTTATGGAGTGGGGGCAAAATAATATGTCCATTCCAATGTTTAATAGCATGATTCATTTCAATGACATGTCGTTAGCATTTAGTGGTGTGATTTTAGTAACCGCTTTTTTCTGGTTCATTTTAGCAAATGATTATTTTGAAGAAGATCATGTTACTGACCATTTTGCATTAGTGTTATTTGCTTTAGTAGGAGCGTTGATGTTAACGTCTTTCAGAAACATGACTACTTTATTTTTAGGTGTTGAAATTCTTTCTATCCCAATGTATGTATTAGCTGCAAGTCGTAAACGTGATTTAGCATCTAATGAAGCAGGTTTCAAATATTTAATTATGGGTTCATTTGCTTCAGGATTTTTATTATTTGGTATCGCTTTAATTTACGGCGCAACAGGTAGTTTTGATTTAATGGCTATTCGTTCATTTATTAGTCACGCTAACGGCGATTTGCCAGCGTTCTTTTATGCTGGTGTATTAATGGTTTTAATTGCCATGTGTTTTAAAGTAAGCGCTGCTCCTTTCCACTTTTGGGCTCCAGATGTTTACGAAGGCTCGCCTACTGTTATTACAGCTTTAATGAGTACGATCGTTAAAACGGCTGCATTTGCAGCATTCATGCAACTATTTGTGATTGTGTTTGGTGGAATTAGCGATACATGGAGTATGGTATTAGCAGTAATTATTGCTTTATCATTAATCGTGTCAAATATTACAGCAGCTACACAACAAAGTGTAAAACGTATGTTGGCTTACTCAAGTATTAGTCATGCAGCATTTATGTTAATGGCTATTTTAGCGCATACAAAAAGTTTTGCAAGTATTAATGCCATTTTATATTACTCTTTAGCCTATTCAATTGGTTCTATTGCAGCCTTTACGGTTTTATACAATGTATCTAAAGCAAAAGGTAGTGCAAACATCGAAGCATTTAATGGCTTAGGTAAACGTCATCCATTTATGGCAGCTTGTATGGTAGTTGCTATGTTATCATTAGCAGGTATTCCAGTTACGGCAGGTTTCTTTGCAAAGTATTTTGTGTTTACGGTGATGATTGGCACTACGTTTAAATGGTTAATCATGTTGGCGATTTTAACATCAGCAGTTGGTGTTTACTATTACTTTAAAGTAATTATTGCCATGTATTTTAAACAAGAAGATTCGCATGAAGAAGTGAAGATGGAAACATCGCACGTGCTTTTGTTAGCATTAACGACTTTATTTACAATTGCATTAGGATTAGTACCTAAATATGTAATTGAAATTTTTGGATAAAATAAAATTCAGCATATTAAAGAATATTTGGATATACCATCGTTTTTAAATAAGACGAATCCGTATTTCCCAAAGCTGAAATCTTCTGATAAAGCAAAGTTTCACGACAGAGTTGAAAAGTTTATTGATAGAAAATCAATAACAGGTCGACAAAATTTTTTAGTAACACAAGAAGTTCGGGTAACTCTAGCTGCAGCAGCTGTTCAATTAACATTGGGATTAGATACGTGGGACTTAGATTATTTTAGTCAGATTTTAATTTATCCTTCCGAGTATCAAAACCCACAAACAAGACAAATGCATAAAGGCGAAACCAATATGGGTGGCTTTATGTGTTTTAGTTGGATTGATTTTTTAAGAGGAAACAAAACACCTGATGATAAAATCAATTTAGGGCTTCATGAATTTGGACATGCCCTTAGATTTAGCGGAATGCAAGGCCATGAGCCTGATTATTTTTTTGATAATTACTTTAAGCGTTGGTTAGCTTGTGCCTCTAGAGAATATACAAAAATGCGAAAAGGATACGCTAGCATTTTAAGAAAATATGGCGCCGTAAACATCAACGAATTTTTTAGTGTGGTTGTGGAAACTTTTTTTGAAAATCCCCAAGAGTTTAAAACTAATTTACCTGAGTTATATCATCACACTTCTATACTATTAAACCAAACAACCGCCATAGATGGTTCGATTGTTTTAAATTGCAGAGAGAGTTTAATGAAACTGAATATTAGTAAAGACATCAAAGAAAATAGAACACTGTTAAAGTATGTTTTGCCAAATAGTGGAGCAATATATGCCGCTTTATTATTTGTCATCTTCGGTTGTTTTTCTTTATTAGGTGATGGATACAAACATCCGCCAGCATATATATTATTTATTTTGGCAGGTTTATGTTGGTTGCATTTAGAAAGAAAATACACAAGAGCTTATTTTAAGGGTAAAGATTTGATTATTGAAAAAGGATTTTTTTTGACGAAGAACCCTCATTCTAAAACTTTGCCCATCTCTCAATTGATTTCATTTTACGCCAATTATTACGAATTAGATAATACTCCAAAAATGAATGGTTGCAATATTGTGTTTTACTATGAAGGTGATTTTTATGAGGAGAATTTGTATTTTGAGGTTACTCCATCGCATTTTGATCAACTATGCGATGCTTTGATTGCTAATTATGTTCATGTTCATATTGTTCGTCAATCATAATTTGTTAAAACCAGGTTCTAGCCATATTTCATAAATAATTAACTTAAATTTGTTACTATGTTAAATTAGTTAGTCAGTCTAAACTTGACATTCATCGAAATTTTTCTATCTTTGTCGAAAATACATCTGCTATGCTGATTAAAGAAAACGGTTCAATTTTAATTCCTATTGATTTTTCAAAACAATCATTAATTGCCATTGAGCAATCCTACAATTTAGCAAAATACACTAAATCTAAAATTATTTTAATGCATGCCTCTGTTAATGGCGGAGCTGAGCATAAAAAAGATATGGAAGAGTTAGTGGCAAAAACAGCAAAAGAATCTGGACAACCAACTGAATATATTTTACTAAAAGGTGATATTTTTGATTTAATTGATCCTAAGGCAGAAGAATTACAATGTTCTTTAATTGTGATTGGATTGGACACACAAGTTCGCTTTAGAAGTTTTATTGGTGTGACGAATGTGGGTAAATTCTTAATGAATGCGCCTTGTCCTGTTATTACGATGCGTTCTGTTGATAATCGTAACAATTGCCGTAGCATATTAATGCCAATTGATTTAAGCGCTGAGAGTCGCGAGAAAGTGGGTACAGTTGTGCAAATAGCAAAATATTATGGAGCAACCATAAAAATTGTTTCAGTATTTAGCCCTAATGACGAAAAATTTGAAAACGAATTATTGCCTTATTTAAATCAAGTTAAAAAATTCATTAAAGATAGAGGTGTAGAGTGTACTAATAAATCTATTGCCTCAAACAATGTTGTGGAAGCAATTATTGCATATGCTAATAATAACGAGTGTGATTTAATTGTACAGATGAATAAAAGCGGTTTAAGCTTAGGTGATTTATTTGTTGGGGCAGCGGCACAAAAAATTGCGGAATCTAGTAATGTACCTGTGCTTTCAATTAAACCAATGAAACGCGAAAGTATTAGCAGTGGAATTCACTAGCTAATCATTTCTTCGTTCTCAATAATAGTATTTCCTGGTTTATTTAATTTTGATTGTTTAATCATAGCACTTGCTACTTGGTTTACATGAATGGCTTTATAACGTTTTAACTTGCCGATAAACAAAATAGAAAAGAATTTCATCACTATTTTCCCGATAGATTCTCCAAATCTAAATTCGGTGCGATCTCCTAAAAGCATGGATGGCCTGAAGGTGGCAAAGGAGTTAAAAGATAAATTTTGGAGAGTTTGTTCGGTTTCTCCTTTTACTTTTAAATAAAAATTGTTGGAGCCAGCATCTGCACCTAATGAGCTTTGAAGTAAGAAACTGGAAACTCCATTTTGTTTGGCAATTTTTGCGAACTCAGTGGGATAAGTGAAATCAACTTTTTTAAATGCGTCTTGCGTACCAGCAGTTTTGATGGTTGTACCTAAACAGCAAAACACAACATCTCCTTTTATTAGATCTTTATAATTACCTAGCTGATTAAAATCAACAGCATGTTGTATGAGTTTAGCATGTTTGATGTTTAGCTCTTTTCTTAAAAATAAGATGACTTTATCAAACTGATCGTCTTGCAAAAGTTGATATAACAAGGCTTTACCCGTAAGACCAGTTGCACCTATAATAATAGCTGTTTTCATGTTTTTTATTCTATTCAGTAAAGTTAGATTAAAGTTTAACATTCTGGTAACATTGGCATGAACTTAAATTAAACTCAGTGGGCTTAATTTGTAGCGTGAAAAAGGAAATCATATTAATTTTTATATTAACGGTATTTGTTTGTGTATTAGGCTTTGCAGGCGAAATGCCTAAGCCAGTAAAAACAAAAACCATGATTTTGAGTGGTAAAATTATTGATCCTAAAAACAATGAGTATTTAGCAGGCGTTAAAATTGCTTGTGCAAATTGTCAAAAAACAGTGTATTCAGATTTAGATGGCAACTTCTTTATCTACTTAGAAGTAAATACCGATGAAAATTTAACATTGGAGTTTTCGCAAGTAGGCTATTCTTCTAAAACCCTTAATTTACAAGACTTACAAGCCAATTCGGGTAGTTTATCTATTGATTTAGTATCTGAATAGGGAAATCCCAATGTAAAGTTAAGGTTAAGCTTTTGTTACGGTTGTAACAAATAATTGTATATTTTGGTATAATTGTACTAGAAATCGATAGATGATTTTTTAGTCCCACAATTTAATACCAGAAATCATGAAAAATTTAATTCTTTTAGTGTGTTTATTCTTAGGAAACATTGCTTTTTCTCAGGATATTAGTTTTGATAATGGGTCTTATACACAAAATCAAAAGGCATACACGGGTAAACAAACGCTTTATTATGCAAGCGGAGCCGTTAAGGAAGTTTTAACGATCAAAGATGGTAAATTGGATGGAGAAACTGTGAAGTATTTTGAGAACGGCCAAAAAATGGAAGTTGGACAATACGAAAACAATTTAAAATTTGGTTTATGGACTCGCTTTAATGTAAATGGTGCTGCTATTGCAGAGGCTCGCTACAAAAACGATAAAAAAGATGGCACTTGGATGGTTTATGACGATAAAGGGAATAAATTATTTCAAATGGAGTATAAAGACGGAGAAAAAGTAGGCACTTGGACTCAGTGGGATGATGCTGGAACTGTAGTGAAAACAACCGATTACGCTTCGATGTAATTTATTTTTTATATAATAAAGAAGCCATTTGCCGACGGGTAGATGGCTTTTTTATTTTAAATGAATATTATACTGTTTTAAGTCTTCTCTGCTTAAATCCTTTTTATAATACCATCCTTCATTACAATCACAGCTTATCGAAAAAGAACGATTTTTACTCACTGCCCTTTCAAAAATTAGGAAATGACCGTTCTCATCTGTAGTTACACTAAATGAACCTTTTAAAGGTTCATCAGATCCACTCGTAAACTGACGTATTGATACCACAACATTAGGCACCGGCGTATTTCCTGTGCCTTTTTTTGAAAAGACAGTGCCTTCACTAACAACTTTTTTAATACAAGATCCAAATAAAAAAGATAGAGTAATAACTGAAAAAATAATTTGTTTTTTCATATAAACATTTAGAAAAAGTTTAAATTCTCACACCAACTACACACACGTCATCTACTTGTTCTAAATCACCTTTCCAATTATTAAAAGTAGTTTCAAGGGCTAGTTTCTGCACGTGCATAGGTTTATCAGAGTTTTCAATCAAAACATCTTCAAACTGTTTACGCATTAATTTTTTTCCTTTTGCTCCCCCAAACTGATCGGCATAGCCATCTGTAAATAAATAAATGCAATCGTTAGGCTGTAGTTGTGTTACAACATTGTCGTAAGGTAATACAACGTCGTTCATATTGCCTATAGCTTGTTTATTAGCCTTTAGTGTTTCTAAGGATTTATCCCTAACAATATAAATGGGATTATTAGCGCCAGAATAAGCTAAATTTTTGCTTTCTAAATCAATCGCTACTAATGAAATATCCATTCCGTCTCTAATTTCCACATCACCATATCCATGGTTTAGAGTTGTGATAATTTTTTGATTTAAAAAATCTAAGGCGTCTGCTGGGCTGTTAATATTTTTCTCTACTGCACTTTGATGTAAAAAGTTTGAGCCTAGTAAACTCATAAAAGCTCCAGGTACACCATGCCCTGTGCAATCAGCAACAGCCAATAATAAATAGTTTTTTGATACCCCATCAATTGGAGTTGTTTTTATTTTACGCGCCCAATAAAAATCACCACAAACTATATCTCGAGGACTATATAAAATAAAATAATTTTCTTTAAAAAAACTATCTAACAAATTCTTAGGAGGCAATAAGGCTTCTTGTAAACGCTTAGCGTACCTCAAGCTACTAATAATTTCTTCATTTTTTTCGTCTACCTCTTCTTTCTGAATTTCAATGAGCGCTTTCGATTTTTCTAATTCTAATCGACTTTTAATTTCTTTATAAGTTAAGCGATAGCGGTTTCTGATAAGGAACACACAAAATATTAATACAGTTAAAACCAGTAAACCTCCATTAGTAATAAATTCGTCAACGGTTAACGGACTATTTAAAACATAAAAGATAATATTACTAATTATGGTTGTAATCAATAGTATGATAGATAGTTTCATTTCCCAAAGCACCAACATACCAACACCAATAAATAATACCATGTAGGCAAAAGCATGTTTTTGTAAATGCGGAATATCCATCACGCTCCACATGTAAGCGTTTTGCACAGAAATGCCAAGCACTAAAACAAACAGACAATCGTAGATGCTTAACTTAAGTTTATGTTTTAGAAGTAGCAGAAATAAGGTGATACCCGAAACAGCTATTCTGAAATTTAGAAAAGGAATCCAATATTCTGGAATACTTAAATAGTCTCCTAAAAACCAGACTAAATTTAATACAATACCAATCCAACAAGCAATGATATGTGCTTTTTCGGTAGTACGTGTAAATTCTTCTTTTACTATACTTTCTGGGATTGTAGTACTAATTTCTTTCATTAAAAGACTAATGTACTAAATAATAACCAAAAAGTAAAAGAGAGGTTTAATTTTAAATTAAACGGAAGCTTCTTTAAATTTTTCCATAAAACCCATCGATGTTTTCATCATCTCTGTTGATCCTAAAAACAATGGCGTGCGTTGGTGTAATTCAGTAATATCTTGTTCCATAATACGTTTGTAGCCATCAGTAGCAACACCACCAGCTTGCTCAATAATAAAAGCTAAAGGATTGCACTCATATAATAAACGTAATTTACCTTTAGGAGATTTAGTAGTAGTTGGATAAATATAAATACCACCAGTAATTAAGTTACGGTGAATATCAGCAACACCCGAACCAATGTAGCGGCTTGAATAAGGACGATTAGTTGCTTTGTCTTCTTCTTGACAATACTTAATGTATTTTTTTACACCTTCTGGGAAGTGTAAGTAGTTTCCTTCGTTGATTGAATATGTTTTTCCATCTTTTGGCATTTGCATGTTTGGATGCGATAAACAAAACTCTCCAATACTTGGATCTAATGTAAATCCGTTAACGCCTTTACCTGTTGTGTAAACCAACATAGCGGATGAACCATAAATAATATATCCAGCAGCTACTTGCTCAGTGCCACGTTGCATAAAATCTTCGTGAGTACCTGGTCCGTTTAAACTTACACGACGGTAAATAGAAAAAATAGTTCCAATAGAAACGTTTACATCAATGTTTGAAGAACCATCTAATGGATCCATCGCAACAACGTAACGCGCGTTTTTAGAAATTTCAGAATCAATAGGAATAATATCTTCGTTTTCTTCGCTAGCAATAGCACAACACTCGCCACCTGCTTTTAAGGCTGCAATAAATTGATCGTTAGCAAATACGTCTAGTTTTTTTACACGTTCACCTTGTACGTTAGTGTCGCCTGTCTCACCTAATATTTCTACTAAACCAGCTTTTGTTACTTCACGATTAACGATTTTTGCTGCAATAGCAATGTCGCGTAATAAACGAGATAATTCGCCCTTAGCAAATGGGAAATCGTTTTGCTTTTCGATAATAAACTGACCTAATGTTTTTGCGTACATGTTAAATATGTTTTGAGTTAATAATCCTATTAAAGTACTACAATGCGTAGTGTTGCAAAGGTAAAGTTATTATTAATATAAAAATAAAAAAGTGCTTCGTTTTAGGAAGCACTTTTTAGTATATTTTAGATGAATTTATTTACTGTATTCGTCTTTTAAAAACTCTCTCCAATCACCAAGGTTTGAAATGACTTGTATTTGACGGTAATGTAAATGAAATTGCTCTTCGTTTTCTTGAGAATTTAAGATTTTTAATCTGTATTTGTCAAAGTTTGCTAGTGCAAATTTTTCTTCTGCCGTTAACGATTTCCCGCTAAATTCCTTATCGCGCAAATCGTTAATGCTTTCGGCACCACCAATATCTTGCTTGCTAAAAAAGCGTTTTGCTATGTCGTTCTTAAAGCCCATCAATTTCAAAGATATGAAATGGATTGATTAACTTAGCATTTTAAACCATACTATTGCTAACAAACCAATGTTAAAATCAAAGTATATTTTTTTTATGTGTTTGATGATTGGTTTTGTCGCAACCTTATTTTCTCAACACGAAATAAGTAAATACGAATATCGCTGGGCAATGCTTCATCCATTTGCTGCTAAAAAGGTGCAAAAACATTTGGCTGAAGCAATGGATGTTTACAAAGAAGTTAAAAATACCAAGGAATTAGATGGTTTTGAAAATGGCGGAACATTAGATGCGTTTCGACATGCCTTTACGATGGCCTATTTAGTGCGTTATGTGCAAATAGATAAACTTAGAAAGCTAGGAAAATCACATGAAAAAGGTAATGAATATTTTTTCTATAAAAATCATCAAGAATTTGGCGAAAGAGCGGATAGTTTGGCTTGCGTAATGGATTTAAGAAACAATGAATTGGGTTTTGAAATTGGCGAAAAGAGTAAAAATGTGTCAAAAGAAGAGTTGAAAAACCTCATTATAGTCCAACTTAAAGAAGGAAATGCGTGGAAATTGAAGAAAAATAGTCAAAATCAGTACATTTCTTGTCAAAATGAAGCAATTTTAATAGAAAACTATAAAGGAAAGTGGTTTTTGCCAAAATGCTTAGTAAAAAGCAATGAGTAGTTAAAAGGCTAAAAAATAGCCATTTATATATTTCAGTAAAATGCTATTGTTTTTTGCTAATTTGTTGATAAGATTGAAAAAAAGTGTATATTTGCCGTCCATTTTGGAAAATAAGCTATGGGTAAAAGTCAGTACAAAATACAGTTTGGCGGTTTATCAATGGGAGAACACCAATTTGAATTTGATATTAAAGGAAAGTTCTTTGAACAATTTAGTGAAAGTGAAATAACCGAAGCCGATATACAGGTAAAGGCTAATTTAGTAAAGCAAAATACGTTGATGCATATTTTATTTACTTTTGAAGGCACTGTAAAATTAAGCTGCGACCGTTGTTTGGTTGATTATAACTGCCCCATATTTGGACAAGAAAAATTAGTCATCAAACATGGTAATCCTGAAGAAAGTAACGATGAAATATTGGTGCTGAAAGAAGGGGTTGATGGAGCCAACTTTGCACAATACTTATTCGAATACATCGAATTATCTATTCCAAGTCGTAAAGTGCCTTGCGAAGATGAAGAGAATGATATAGATGTAGAGTGTGACGAAGAAACTTTAGCTAAATACAACGAACTAAAAATAGAAGAAGAACCGAGTGAAAATCCTGAATGGGATAAATTAAAAAATATAAAGTTTAACAATAATTAAAATTAAATACCATGCCTAATCCAAAACGAAAACTATCCAGATCACGTAGAGACTCTCGTCGTTCGACTTACAAAGCGCCAACAATGACGATTGCTAAAGATACAACAACAGGTGAAGCTCATTTATTTCACCGTGCACACTGGTTTGAAGGAAAACTTTACTACAAAGGAAAAGTAGTAATGGAAAAAGCAGTAAAAGCTTAATTTTTTTGAATACCATATATTCAAAAACCTCCTCGTGAAATCGAGGAGGTTTTTTTGTTTGATTACTTCTCAGCTAACAGGCAAATTTGCGGCCCGTTTGGATTATTTGATAAATCATCAAAAAACACATGGATGTTTTTAAATCCATTCATTTTCAAAATTTCTAAAATGGTTTCTTTTGTTAACCATCTACAATTACTATCTGCTCCTCCACAAAACCCTGCCCATCCCAAAGCAGTGGCATATTCATACTGATATTCAGTATACTTCATTCCTCTGTAAACTTGCTCTTCGGTGGATTTAATTTTTTCAGATAACACTGGATGTGTTTTTATAACTTCTGCATCTGCATAATGTGACCAAATAAAAAGTTTGTCAGATACTCTTGAGCACAACTCCAAAAACATAGCAGGTTCAGTCATGTGATATAATATGCCACTTGCTACACAAACGTCAAATTTTTCAGTGCAATCTTTTAGATAATTGATCACATCTCCAAATAAAAATTGTGCGCGGTTTAATTTATAAATCTCTTTAACAATTAAACATTTTAAAAGGGCTCTATTGTTAGCTTCTATAGCAGTAATTTCTTCTGCGCCCATTTCATGCATCATATAGGTATGCCCTGCCTCTAAAGGACCTAATTCTAGGATTTTTTTCCCTGATAATGGAACCTTATTGTTTAATGAATGTATTCTTGGATCATCAAATAAACCAGCATGTCCGCTAATAATTTGTTCATTTTTAATGGATGGTAGCGATGACGACCACTCGCCTTTAAATATATCTACCAACGCCTGTTTTGTTGGCTTTTCGTGACTATAATGATCTAAAATTGGGTATTTCGAATCCATATTGATGTTTTGTAATGTGCGCACTAGGCGATTACACGAATATAAATTAAAAAACTCGAAAAATTAAAAAACAGTTTTAAAAACCCATATAAATCCATTACTTTAGAAAACCTAAATGTCTATAACCGAGATAAAAAACAATGCTACTTGCCAACGTTGTCAGCAATCATTTGTTTGCAATCCTTCAAATATTGCTCAATGTAATTGTTCAAAAATTGAGTTGTCATTTGAAGAAACGCAATACATTGCAAAGCAATATTCAAATTGTGTTTGTAATACTTGTTTATTACATTTAAAAGATGAATTTTTAAAGCAGCAATGATTTTTACGTCTTACAATAATATAATTAGTCCCTTAGGATTTTCTACACAAGAAAATTACCAAGCCGTTTCTAATTCTCAGGTTGGAGTAAAAAAAGTGAAATTGCCTTTTTCGCAAGATGAATTTTGTGTTGCGAAAATTAGTGATGACAAAATTCAAGGGCATCTTTCTCAAATTAAAAATGCGGACACTCATACAAAACTAGAGCAGTTAAGTATTTTATCTATTCAAGATGTATTAAATCAAAGCGGGATTAATCCAAAAGATAGTCGTACCCTTTTAATTTATTCCACTACAAAAGGCAACATTGATGTCTTGTCCTTCGACTCCGCTCAGGATGACAGATATAAAGGAATAGATCCGAAAAGAGTTTATCTACCTGTCTTCGCTAAACATTTGCAATCTTATTTTCAATTGGCACATACTCCTATAGTATTGTCAAACGCATGTATTTCTGGCATTCTTGCCATTATCATTGCTAAACGTTTTATTGAGCAAGGCACTTATGATAATGTATTAGTGTGTGGTGGAGATATTTTATCTGAATTTACGATTAGTGGATTTAAATCATTCAATGCTTTGAGTAATGAGCCAAGTAAACCGTTTGATGGGAACAGAGTAGGTATTAATTTAGGTGAAGCAGTTTCTACTATTTTAATCACCAATAAAAAAGAATTAGCAACACCATACAATACACAAATTATAAGTGGTGCTTCTGCAAATGATGCGAATCATATTTCTGGTCCGTCACGCACGGGCGATGGTTTATTTCAGTGCCTTACACAAATACTAGATAAGAATACAAACGATATAGGATTTATTTCAGCGCATGGAACGGCTACTCCGTTTAACGACGAAATGGAATCCATTGCTTTTGATAGAGCAGGATTAAATACAATACCAGTAAATAGTTTTAAAGGCTATTACGGACATACATTAGGCGCAGCAGGCGTTTTAGAAACCGTATTATCTTTAGAGTCCATGAAGTATCAACGCTTAATTAAATCAGAAGGTTTTGAGACAAAAGGCTTTAGTGGAAATATCACGATGATAGAATCACATCAGGATAAATCATTTACATCGTTTATAAAAACAGCATCGGGCTTTGGCGGTTGCAATGCAGCGGCTTTATTTAAAAAAATATAATTAGGTTTAACCACATAGAAACATAGAATAGATTTTGTATAAGTTGAATAATAAGAAACACAGTAGCAGGAAGCGACGCTTCCTGTCTATGTCGCCTTTGCCGTACTTTGTATTCCTTCAAAAATCTATGTGCCTATGTGGTTGAAAAAATAACAATGAAAGAAATTATCTCATACGCGCATATCAAACATAACCAAGTTTCGGTTAATGGTGAGGTTGTATTTCAATCTAACTCATCTTTAACCTTGATAGAGTTTTTATCCGAAGCTTACAAAAATTTGGGTGCCAGTTATCCTAAGTTTCATAAAATGGATGCCCAATGTAAGCTCGGTTTTTTATGTGCAGAATTTGCTTTGAAAGGAACCAACTTTTTAACTGAAAACAATTTATCAAAAACAGCGATTGTGTTATCCAATTGCGCCTCGAGTTTAGAAACCGACAGAGTGCACCAACATTCCATCGACGATAAATCCAATTATTTTCCATCTCCAGCCGTATTTGTTTACACGCTTCCTAATATCACTATTGGCGAATTAGCTATTAAACATAAAATTACGGGTGAAAATGCCTTTTTTGTGTCGGAGCAATTAGATGCTGATTTATTAGTGAATTACACAGAAACCTTGTTTCAAGGCAACACAAAGGCCGCTATTGTTGGTTGGGTTGAGGTTGACGGAGCCAATTTTGAAGCCTTCATTTTTTTAACAGAAAACACAGAAAATATAAATAAAAGCAGTATTTTTAAACCTCTTAATAAAACAAGTGTTATAACAATATACAATCAAACCATATGGACGCATTAATCGAAAAATTAAAAGGACAAATTATTGAGCAACTTAACTTAGCTGAAGTAAAACCAGAAGAAATCAAACCAGATTCTCCATTATTTGGCGAAGGTTTAGGATTGGATTCAATTGATGCTTTAGAGTTAATTGTATTGTTAGAAAAACACTATGGTATTAAAATCCAAGATCCTAAAGATGGAAAAACTATTTTCCAATCTTTAAGAACAATGGCAGAATACATTAAATCTCAAGGTAAATCTTAAGAATTGTCTCAGCGAGTTTATATTACTGGATTAGGAATGATTTCGGCTATTGGAAACAATGTGTCTGAATCTTTTTTGTCCTTATCTCAATCAAAAACTGGTATTGGAAAAATTAACCATTTAACAACGCGTTACAAAGACGAGTTTTTAGCTGGTGAAATAAAATTATCTAATGCTGATTTAGTGGATTTGGTTAAAGACAATAATCCTGCATTAAATCGTAATTCATACATTGCTATGTTAGCTGCTAAAGAAGCGGTTATCAATTCAGGTATCGATACCAATGATGGGTTGCGCACAGGCGTTATTTCTTCTACAACAGTAGCGGGAATGGGTAAAACCGAATTGTACTATAAAGAATTATTTGAAAAAGATGATCATTTAGACGTACTTGATACACACGATTGCGGAGATAGCACCGAACGCATTGCGGATTATTTAGGTAATGTAGATTATGTAACCACTATTTCAACAGCTTGTTCATCAGCAGCAAATGCGATTATGTTAGGTTGCCGAATGATTAAGCATGGACAGTTGGATAGAGTAGTAGTTGGTGGAGTAGATGCTTTATCAAAATTTACATTCAACGGGTTTAATACTTTAATGATTTTAGATAGAGAATGGTGTAAGCCATTTGATGAAAACAGAAAAGGATTAAACTTAGGCGAAGCAGCCGCTTTTTTGGTGATTGAAGGAGAGAATGCCTTGAATTTAAGAAAAGGCAAAGCTCTAGCAGAAGTGGTTGGTTATGCCAATGCCAATGATGCTTATCACCAAACAGCATCTTCGCCCGAAGGTTACGGAGCAACATTAGCAATTACACAAGCATTAGCAATGAGTGGTTTAGCACAATCTCAAATAGATTATATCAACATGCACGGAACTGGTACTCCTAATAATGATTTATCGGAGAGCATGGCTACTAAGGCTGTATTCGGAAATCAAGTTCCTAAATTTAGTTCTACTAAAGCATTTACAGGACACACATTAGCTGCCGCTGCAAGTATTGAAGCCGTTATATCGGTTTTATCATTACAAAATAGCATGATATTCCCGAACTTAAATTTCACTACGCCGATTGCCGAAATGAATTTAATTCCTGAAACTCAATTGGTAAATACTCCTTTAAATACAATCCTTTCAAACTCTTTTGGGTTTGGCGGAAACTGTTCATCTTTAATTTTTAAGAAAGCATAATATTTTGACTAAGGCATACATAAACGGAACTGGTTGCATTTCGCCACAAAACTCAATTGATAGTGAGTGGTTTTTTGACACCATTAATCCTGCTAAAGGCGATTATTTTGATGCCATCGAACCTTCTTATAAAGAATTTATTGCCCCAAATTTATTACGCCGAATGGGTCGTGCTATTAAAATGGGGGTTGCTGCTGGTAATATAGCTATTCAACAAGCGGACGCTAAAAAAGTAGATGCTATTATTACAGGAACAGGTTTAGGTTGTTTTGAAGATAGTGAGCGTTTTTTATTGGCACTATTAAATAACGAAGAACAATTTTTAACACCAACGTCGTTTATACAATCAACGCATAACACGGTAGGCTCCCAAATAGCATTACTCATGAAATGTCATGATTATAATTTTACTTACGTGCATAGAGGTTTTTCTTTTGAAAGTACCATACAAGATGCGTTAATGTTATTTGAAGAAGGAAAAGAAACGATTTTGGTTGGTGGTATTGAAGAGCACACGCCAAATTTTGTTATCCTAAACAGAAGAGCACATAAATTTCAAGAAGTAACTTTAAACACGCCTATCTGGAAATCAACCACCCCGGGCGTTCAAATGAGTGAAGGAACGGCTTGCTTTATTTTGAATAAAACAAAGACGGACAAAAGTTTAGCCAGTGTGGATGGCATACAAACGTTATACAAACCAAAAACATCGGCTGATATTTTAAATAAGTTACACAGCTTTTTAAAATTACATAGTCTTACATTAGCGGATATAGATGTAACCTTAATGGGCTTTAGCGGCGATGTAAACTTTGATAGTAAACTACAAGAGTTATTACCTAGCATCGAAAAAGAATCTATTGCTGCATGTTATAAAAATGTGTGTGGCGAATATCACACAGCTTCAGCTTTTGCTATGTGGACTGCTACAAAGATAATTGAAAAACAAAAATTGCCACAAGTATTGGCTATTTCAGATAAAACACCTTCTCAAATAAAACACGTTCTTATTATTAATCAGTACTTAGGTATTAATTATTCGTTTACATTGTTATCACAATGCTAAAATTTTGGCCAACAACCATCACTTTTATTTTAGGCTTAATTGCCTTTTTTATTTTCCAGCCTAGCCTTCATTTAAGTTATTGGTATTTGATTATTTGGATTAAGCTATTTGCCATCATCCAATTTTGTGGCGCATACTTTATTGGATTAAATTTTCATTTAACCTCAATCAATCATTTAAATACATCTGATAAAAAAGTATTGTTGACTTTTGATGATGGTCCGCATGCCAATACAGTTAAGGTTTTGGAAGTTCTAAAAAAACATAATGTAACGGCATTGTTTTTTATTATTGGGAAAAACATACAAGGCAATGAATCTATCTTAAATCAAATTGTAGCTGAAGGACATCAAATTGGGAATCATAGCTATTCTCATCACAACTTCATTGATTTATGGTCTACAAAAAAAGTAACGGAAGATTTTGCGACTTGCCAAAAATTAATTGAACACTATCAACCACAATCAAAGTTGTTTCGTCCACCTTACGGAGTGACTAATCCTAATATTGCCAAAGCTTTAAAACAACTAAACTTGCAATCTATAGGCTGGAATGTGCGCAGTTACGATACTTCTATAAAAGATGTCGAAAAAATAAAACAACGCGTGTTATCTCAATTAAAACCAGGTGCGATTATACTACTACACGATCGTTTGGATTTTATGCCTGAATTATTGGAAGTTTTGATTCCAGCTATTAAAGAGAAGGGATATAGTTTTGCTGAAAAGGTAAACTAATAAGGACTCTGCTTTCTAATCAACTTTCCAAACAGCTTTGGAAAAAAACGTTTGATTTTTACAATTAATAATTCCTTTCCACCAATAAAAATTTCTTCTTTGTCATTCATTATCCCAGCGATAATTTGCTTGGCACATTCTTCAGCACTCATGGCATTTTCGTGACTAGGATCCATTTTGTTATGAGAATCGCCAGCTGCAGCAGCTGCATTTAAAGACACGTTTGTTTTTATTTTACCTGGGCACACCATCAATACGCTAATTCCTTTTTTCTCTGCCTCTAAACGCAAGCTTTCAAAGTAACCGTGTAAGGCATGTTTAGCTGCTGAATATGAAGAACGTAAAAAGAATCCAAATTTTCCTGCAATACTACTCACTACAACAATTTTACCATTACCATATTTTAACATCACTGGTAATGCTGCTTTGGATAAGTTAACCGCGCTGAAATAATTAATTTCCATTAATTGTCTTTCGGTTTCTGCTGAGGTTTCTATAACGGATGAACGCTGGCTTTGTCCGCCGTTATTTATTAAAATATCTATTCGCCCAAACTTTGTAATAATTTGTTGCGCATACTCTTTTGCCTGGCTCGTATCTGATAAATCAAAAGGTATAATTAAAGAATTGCTTGAGGTTAATCCTGCTGCTTTTGATACACGAAATAATTCACCTTCACGGCGAGCAGATAGAACAATTAGTGCATTTTTTTTCGCACACTCATATACTAAAGCTTCACCAATGCCTGATGAAGCGCCTGTTATCCAAATGACTTTATTGTTTAATTCACTCATTATTTATCAATTACGTTTATAACGTCCATCGTTTTAATTTCTCTAATACAATGGCAATTCATCGTTTTACGACAATCACTGCAATCTTTATTTAATACTAAGTAATTAGCTTTTACGCCAATTGGTTTCCATCGGCCTGGATGAATTGGACGCATGGGCGCAAACAAACCAATAGCTTTTTTGCCAAGTGCAGATGCAATATGCAAAGGCCCAGTACTAGCAGCTATCAATACATCACAATGATTAATAAAAGCAATAAATTGTTGTAAGGATAATTTGCCAGTTAAATTAATCACTTCGGGATGCTTGGCAATCAAATCCTTTACTAATTCTCCTTCTTGTTGTGTACCACTAATATAAATTTGATGTGTTGTTTTATCAAGTTGAGTAATGAGTTTCGAAAAATTATCTAAGCCCCATTCACGAGCACTGCCTTTTGATTTTGGATGAAGAATGACATTGATTTTTGTTTTATCAATTAAATCTAAATGTGTTTTTTCTAATGTTGGAACTTTTGTGAAGCCGTAATTCGTGGCTAATTCCTCTATGCTAAAGTCTTTGTCAATACCTAAGGGAGCTAATAGTTTAGTGTTTAACTGCGCTTCGTGTAAATCAGAATTTTTACGAGATAACTTAATTCTTACATTGCATGTAAACCAATGCCATAAACGATTGGTAGTACCAATGCGATGTTCAATGCCAGCTTTTTTTGCTAGTTGTGCAATTTCTTTTACAGGAAAAACATGAATGATATGAGTGGCGTTTAATTTCTTAAAGGCATCAATTTGTTCATTGGGATTGAGTTTTAAAATATCATCATAACTTACAAATTCATTCACATGTTCTGATAATGCAATTACATCCTTAGTGTAATTTCTTCCTAAAAAAATAATGTTGCTTTGAGGCAAAAACTGTTTAATAATGCCAGTCATAGGCAAGGTTAATACCACATCGCCAATACTATCGGTTCGGCTTATAATTATAACAGGATTATTTTGCAAGCGCTTGTTGTTTGTAAATGTCTCTGATTTTTTTGTATTTCAAATAAGTTGCATAAGCCGATATTTTAGAAATTAAATAGCCCGCTTTTCCATCTAAAAACCCTAAATGCAATAAATAGTGATCAATAAATTTAGCAATGGGATTGGCAATTAATTTATAGAACGGTGCTTTTTTTCCTGCTTCCACAAAAGCTTTGGAGGCAATATTCGTAAAATATTCTACTTGCTTGTAATGATCTTCTTGTGTGTAGTAACTGTAATGTAAAATATCTCCTTTAAGATGTTTGGTATTTTTATCACCTTCTTTTAATTCGTATTTATCATGAGGATTAATACCTGTCCAAGAACCTTTTCTGCTATCCCATAAACGCATTTTTGTGTCGGGATACCAGTTGCAATGTTTTACCCAATGCCCGCAATAATTAGTTAAGCGGTTCATATAATAACCATCATGAGTCAAATTTTTCTTAACCTCTAAAATGGAATTTTTTAAGGTTTCATCTAATGCTTCATCAGCATCCAGAGACAGAATATGGTGATGCGAAGCATAAGTAATGGCTCTGTTTTTTTGCTGGATATGCCCATCAAACGCATGTTCGTAAAATTTAACGCCAAAAGAGGCACATATTTCCTTTGTACGGTCTTTACTAAAAGAATCGAGCACCACTATTTCATCGGCAATCTCTTTCACAGATTCCAAGCAACGAGCAATGTTTTTTTCCTCGTTAAAAGTGATAATAACTACAGATAATTGTGGCATCGGTTAAAGGTAATAATTTTATATTTGTAAACATGAACCAAAAGGCATCAACTATAAACAACAAAAGTCAAAAACTTTTTTTGGCAGTTTTGTTATTGCTAGTTCCAATTGTTTATTTTAAAATTTTTGGTATCAGTTTTTTTGGGTGGGACGATAAAGATATTTTATTAAATAACGTAGACGTTCATCAGTTTAATATCAAGGCATTTTTTAGTCAACATTATGTGGGAAATTACGCTCCTGTTACTATGATTGCATTTGCCACGGATTGGCTTTTATTTCATGGAGATGCTGTATGGCAACATGCTACTAATATTTTAGGGCATACTTTAAATGTGTTTTTAGTGTACCGGTTAACGTTGTTGTTATTCTCTAATTTTCGTTACGCTATTTTGGTTGCCTTGATTTTTGCTATGCATCCCATGCAAGTAGAAACCATTGCTTGGGTTTCGGCAAAAAACAATATTATTTATACCACATTTTATGTATTGGCAGCCATTGCATACATACACTATAGTAGGGAGGGAAAGTTGAAATTTGCGGTTATTTCTTTTGTACTATTTGTTGTGGCTTGTTTGTCAAAACCATCGGCTATTGCTTTTCCTTTATGTTTGTTTGCTATTGATTATTTACTTCAAATTCCGGTTTCCAAAAAATCTATATTGCAAAAAGTGCCATTTTTTGCTGTAGCCTTATTAATGGGTTTTATTACGCTCTATACACGTACAGAAGATAAGTTTATAACCTCAGACATCGATATTCCAATTTATGAACGAATTGGTTACGCTGGCTATTGTATAGCTTTTTACTTCGTGAAATTTTTATTTCCTGTTAATTTATCTTTAGTGTATCCATACCCTGACAATAAAATAATTTGGATTGTGTTAGGGTATTTAGTTTGGTTTTTGGTTGCTATCCTTATCATTCGTTTATATAAGAAAAAGCAATTAGTCATTCTTGGAGCTATAGGTTTTATATTAGCTAATTTTTTATTGGTTATTCAATTAATTCCTTTTGGAGAAGTTATTACAGCCGATCGTTATATGTATTTGCCGTTAATTGGTTTCGGGTTTTTACTAATTAGCATTTTTAAATTTTCTGATAAACATATTAATTTCATTGTTTTTGCAACTCTTATTTATTTTGGTTCTTTGAGTTTTATGCGCA
>SYEI01000033.1 GCA_005800865.1 Bacteroidota bacterium
AAGGATATGAAGCATGTTGCCGAAATTAGAGAATTGGTAGAAAAATATAATATTGGTGGTTTGATTTTTATGCAAGGAGGTCCCTTACGCGAAGCCAAACTAAATAACTATTACCAAAGCAAAGCAAAAACACCTTTGATGATTTCGATTGATGGAGAGTGGGGGCTGGCGATGCGTTTAGATAGTACGCCAAAGTATCCTCGTCAAATGACATTAGGTGCTATTAAAAATGATTCGTTAATTTTTTACATGGGCAAACAAATAGCTCGCGAATGCAAACGTATGGGTATTCATGTAAACTTTGCACCCGTAGCCGATATCAATAACAATCCTTTAAATCCAGTTATTGGGATGAGGAGTTTTGGAGAGAATAAATATAATGTGGCTAATAAGGCAGTTATGTACATGAAAGGAATGCAAGCTGAAGGTGTGATGGCAAATGGAAAACATTTTCCAGGTCACGGCGATACAGATAGTGATTCTCATAAAACATTACCTGTCATTAGTGCTAGTAAAGAGCGCATGGATACTTTGGAGCTGTATCCGTTTCAACAATTATTTAATCAAGGTTTATCAAGTATTATGGTGGCGCATTTATTTGTACCCTGTTATGATACCACTAAAAATACGGCATCTACACTTTCTCCATTTATCGTTCAGGATTTATTAAAAAAACAACTAGGATTTCAGGGCTTAATATTTACAGATGCATTAAACATGAAAGGCGTTGCTAGTTTTTACGATCCAGGTATGGTTGACGTGAAGGCTTTATTAGCAGGTAACGATGTGTTGTTGTTTGCAGAGAATGTTCCTAAAGCGATGGAACAAATAAAGCTAGCATTAAGCAAAGGCCAAATTACACAAGAAGAAATTGACTCACGTTGCAAAAAAATATTGAAGGCTAAATTTTGGTGCGGATTAAATAATAAGCAATATGTAAATCCAAAACATTTGTACGAAGACTTAAATACAAAATCGTCCTTTGTGATGAATACTAAACTAGCAGAAGCTTCTGTTACCTTATTAAAAAACGAAAAATCGCTTTTGCCATTGCAGCGTTTAGATACTATGAAAATTATTGAAGTATCTATTGGTGATGCCAAAGAAAATCTATTTTCATCAACAATCAATAAGTATTCAAAAATCCCACATTTAGGAATTGATCATGATGCCTCTAAAAAAGAAAGAGATACTTTGATGGCTAGATTAAAAAATTATAATCATGTTATTTTACAAATCAATAAAACGTCATACAAACCCGAAAAAGATTTTGGTTGTTCGGCGGGAAGCATTGAATTGATTTCTAAAATTTGTTCTCAAAAAAACACCATTGCTTGTTTGTTTTCTAATCCATACCTAATTAATAAATTGGATAATATCGATAAAGCAAAAGCTATTTTAGATGTTTATGAGAATAATTCCTTTAGTCAGAAAGCAGCCGCTGATGCTATTATGGGAGCAATTACTGTGAATGGAAGATTACCAGTAAGTACCAATTTATTTGTTGCAGGAACAGGATTAGATATTAATAATACCATTAGAGTGCAGTATGTTACACCCGAACAAATGGGGTTTAATAGTTCTAAATTATTAGAAATTGATTCTATTGCTCGTCATGGTATTAAAGAAAACGCCTATCCTGGTTGTCAGATTGTAGCCATTAAAGACGGAAAAGTGTTTTACCAAAAAAACTTTGGTAAACAAGCATATGATGCTACTGCCGAAAAAGTTAATGATCATACTATTTATGATTTAGCATCCTTAACCAAAATATTATCATCATCGTTAGCTTTGATGAAGTTAAGTGAGCAAAAACAATTTGACTATGAGCAGCATTTAGATTATTACTTTCCTGAACTAGTTGGTACAAATAAATCGGCCATTCATTACAAAGATATGTTGACTCATCAATCTGGCTTACCTGCTTGGTTACCATTTTGGCAAAAAACCGTGGATAAAAAAAACGGATACAAATCGGGTTATTACAGTGATGAGTATTCGGAAGAGTTTCCTGTGCAAGTGGCTAAAGGGTTATATGTTGTAAAAGATTTTAATGATTCGATCTACAATCAAATTATGAGTTGTAAAATGGAAGAAACTTGTAAGTATGTGTACAGCGACATTGGATATTATTTTTCTAAAATCTTAATTGAAAAACTGACTAAAACTCCATTAAACAAATACGTGCAAAATCAGTTTTATAAACCAATGAATTTAGGATTAACTTATTTGCCTTTGTCCGTTTATCCTTCGGCACAAATTGCACCAACCGAAAATGATTTAAAGTTTAGAAAACAATTAGTAAGAGGTTATGTGCACGATCAGGGAGCTGCCTTAATGGGAGGAGTTGCTGGGCATGCTGGTTTATTTGGGAATGCAAATGATGTGGCTGTGATTATGCAAATGCTTTTAAATAAAGGTTATTATGCAGGACAACAGGTGTTGGATAGTTCTGTGATTAGACAATACACGAGCTCGCAATTTTCGGATAACAGAAGAGGTTTATGTTTTGATAAGCCAGAACCTGATGAAAAAAAAGATAGTCCTGTTACCAAAGAATGCAGTTTAAAGAGCTTTGGACACAGTGGTTTTACAGGAACATTTGCTTGGGCAGACCCTGAAAATGGTTTGATATTTGTATTTTTATCAAACAGGGTTTATCCTAGTGCCGATGAAAATAAGTTGGCTAAATTAGGAATCAGGGGTAAAATACACCGCGCTTTATACGAGGCAGTGAAACCTAATGCGTTGCTTTTAAATTAGGTATTTAATAGCTACTTTTATTATTCTAAATTCTATTAAAATGAGTGAGACTTTAAAAAATCAGAAAGAACATATTTTGAAATTATTGAAAGAAAAATCAGTAATGAAACAAGATGTATTTAGAAATACAGTAGCTTCTTTCGAAATGGTTAAGAAATGTGTTGATGAGATTGCTAAAGAATTAAACGCAGAGACTCAGGCTATTGACAAAAGGATAGTTGTTTCAACTTTGGAAACAACGTCTCATGCCACACAATTAAAAGTGGCTGGCGATATGTTAGAATTTTTTATGCATACCAATGTATTTGAATTTGAAAAGTCGCACGCCATGTATAGAACGGGGTACGTGAAACAAAACGAGTACAACTCATATTGTGGCATTATTAACGTGTATAATTTTTTAGCTGATTCGTTTAAGTTTAATCGTTTAAATGATTTAGGGTATTTAGTTTGCCGCATCTTTATCAATAGAGAAATGAAGTTTTTTATTGAAGCAAGAGGACCGATAGGCGTTAAATATTCTTCGTTTTCTGATGCACCATTAAATCAAGAGCAATTACATGAAATTATCAATGATTTAATTATTTACGCTATTACGTTCGATTTATTTACCCCACCAATTGAACAAGTGCGCGAAGTATCGGTTAATGAAATTCAAGAGAAAGTTAGTAGTATCAATTTACGTACAGGCAAGCGTTTAGGTTATGGCACGAGTGCTAGTTACGATGAGGATACAAACATGTATATCTAAAATCTGATGCTAAATAAAAATAAATTATTTACTATTTCCTTTGTTGAAGGGGCTTCTGTGATGGCTGCCGAAATTTGTGGTGCCAAATTATTAGCTCCTTTTTTTGGAAGTAGTTTATATGTTTGGAGCTCAGTTATGGCAATTACTTTGGGCGGCTTAGCAAGTGGTTATTTTTTAGGGGGAAAATTAAGTAAAAGAGAAAATAAAGAAAACACGTTGTTGTATGTTTTAATTGCTGCGGTTTGTTGTTTATGTTTAATGCCTTTTACAACATCTGTATTTTTAATAACGGCTTCACATTTGTCTTTAATACCAGCAGTTATAATAAGTGTATTGTTTTTGTTATTCCCAACTATGGTTTGCATGGGAGCAACTTCTCCTTTAATTATTTCTATCTTAACTCACAATGCTAACGAAAGCGGTGAGAATAGTGGAAAGATATATGCTGTATCCACTGTAGGAGGTATTTTAGCAACCTTTTTATGTGGATTTTATTTAATTCCAAATTTTGGTGTTCAGTTGAGTTTAATTGGTTTTGCTATCGCTTTAGGATTAGTGGCAATGTTTTTAATTCTTAAAAAAAAAAGTAAAGTAAGCGGCTCTATTTTATTGTTTGTGATTTCATTAGCATTGTATGGTTTTGCTAATTCTAAAAGTAATCGCTTTACTGTTTTTAAATCAGAAGGTATTTTAGGTAAATTAGAAATTAGAGAAGAGCCTTCTTATAGCAATGATGCTGTTATTATTAGAAAATTACTGATTAATAATACCATTCAAACCGAAATGCAAATCGATAGCAAACAATCAGTTTCCGATTATGTACGTTTGGTAGAAAAGAATTTATTGTATTTACCTAAAGGAAAAACTTTAATACTTGGCTTAGGAGGTGGAGTGGTTGCTAATTTGTTTCAGCAACATCATTATGATGTAACAGCTGTAGAATTTGATAGTCGCATCATTGATATGGCGAAGCAGTTTTTTTATTTGAGCGATTCTGTAAAAACAGTTAGTGCCGATGCACGTTATTATATTAATAATTGTAAAGACAAATTCAACATTATTTTATTCGATGTCTTTAAAGCAGAGGAACAGCCCTCACATGTGATTACCAAAGAAAGTTTGGTGAAATTAAAAACGATGTTAGATACCAATGGCATTGTATTAATTAATACGCATGGTTATTTAACTGGAGAAAAAGGATTAGGAACACAGTGTATGCTAGCCACGTTAAAGCAAGCTGGTTTTGATATTAAAATTTGTACGTTTAGCGAAGTCGAAAAATATCGTAATTTATTAATAGTCGCTTCTTTAAAGCCAATAGACGTTGCATTGCATGGTGAATTGTATCCTTTCATGTTAACAGACTTAGAAACGATTAATAAAGATAATCAACCAATATTAGAGGCTTTGAATGCATCGGCTAATCAGGAATTTAGAACGCTGTATTTGAATAATTATATTTTGAGAAATTATTAGGGTTTTCCTGAAATTAAGTTTAAATATTTAACCACATAGGCACATAGGTTTTGCGAAATGTAATAGTCTGATATAGTAAAACTTCGTTTTACATAGAGCTATGTGAAAAACGAAGTTTCTGTGGCCGGACTTTAACCAAAACAATCTATGTTTCTATGTGGTTAATTTTATCATCAATACCTAGCGACCTTTGCTTTTCTTTGCCTCTCTGCGGTTGACTTCGACTCTGCTCAGACAACGCTCTATTAAAACTTCAACACAAAGTGCTCCTTCTCTTTATTCTCTGTTCTAAAAAATACAATTCCAAAATAAAATAAATCTAAACTTAATGTCACTTCTTTGTGAGTGCAAATTTCCTTCCATGCTTTTTGCATCTCTTCGCTCCAGTAAATATCGTCAAATACAAAAACAGAATTTACATTTTTCTTTTCTAAGGCTAGTTTAAAATAGCTCATCGTTGGTTCGTATGCATGATTTCCATCAATGTATAAGAAGTCTAATGAATTTATTTTTGATAATAGCTTTGGAAATTCCGTATTAAAATTTCCATTAATAGAGATAATGTTGGAGGCCGTATCAGTGGAAGTCTTGAATAACTGTTTTGAAAACTGATATAAATTTGGGCAACCTTCGATGGTATAAATAGTAGATTTAGGAACAGCTTTGGATAAG
>SYEI01000243.1 GCA_005800865.1 Bacteroidota bacterium
CACTTTTAGCTATATACACATTAGTACCGAGCAGATTAATTATAAAGAGCATATTTTGTATTCTTTCTTTTTTGGAGCTGGTTTTTCATTTATCGTCAACCAAATCATCACTCTAATAGTTGTATTATTAGGAGCTCTGTTTGTTAATTTTTTGGTTATTGAGCAAGAAATCACCTCAAAAACCAATTATTTACCTGCCTTTTTCTATATTTTATTTTTCTTTTCTGCTACAACTAAAAGTGCGGTTGAGCCAATTTTAGTGGCCAATTTATTTGTCATACCTGCGCTATATTTCTTAATCAACAGTTACCGAAAGGATTACGCCTTAATGGACGTTTTTAAATCGGGCATTTTTATGGGATTAGCTTCTTTTTTCTGTATACACTATATCTCTGCATTTCCATTAATGTTTATAGCCTTATTTATACTTCGTCCATTTAATTGGAGAGAGTGGAGTATTATGTTTATTGGTCTTGTTACTCCATTATATATATATGTAAGCATTTGTTATTTAACCACTAATGATGCTTTTGTAGTATTTGAAATGATTAAGGAAGCAACTTCTAGTTTACAAAAACTAATTATTTCGGAATATTATTTAGCGTTTATTTTAATGTCGGGTTTAACGTTAGTATTTGCACTGTTTCACTATTTTTCTAAGGGCTTTGGTGGAAAGGTAAAAACACAAAAAACAAAATACGTGTTATTATGGATGCTGCTATTTTGTTTATTAATGGTGTTTTTTGAGCAAGTGTCCGACATGATTTTGCTGCCATGCATTATTCCTTTAAGTATATTTATTGGAGACTACCTATCAGAATTAAAACAATTAAAAATTGCCAATACCATCATGGTTCTTTTTATCGGAAGTTTTTCGCTCATTTATTTACATGCGATTGGTGTTATATAGGAAATCCTTGATTATATAATTTCCTCAAAATAGAATTATATACCACATTTAAGGTATGCAGAAAAAGCCTATAAAAACGTATTTTTATAGGCTTTACTTATGCAAACATTAGATACTTTAACCCTAGGCCAGTCAGCCACCATAAAAGAATTTACCGATGATTTTTTGTCGTTAAAATTTATTGAAATGGGCTGTTTGCCTGGTGAAAAAATTAAACTATGTAACATTGCTCCTTTTGGAGATCCTATTGCTATTGAGGTTTCTGGTTATGTATTAAGTTTAAGAAAGCAAGAAGCGGCAACCATTGTTGTAAAATTAAACCCTGAAAATACTGTTGAGTCCTGTGCCATCTAATTTGTCTCATACTTCTGTAGCTTTAGTTGGGAATCCAAATAGTGGAAAATCAACACTATTTAATTCGATGACCGGCTTGCATCAAAAAACAGGCAATTATGCAGGTGTTACGGTAGATAAACATTATGGCTCTTATAAACATAAGAATCAAGAATTTAAAGTTACAGATTTACCAGGAACCTATAGTTTATATCCAAAATCATTAGATGAAGAAGTTGCTTGCAGAGCGTTACTTAGTGTTGATGAAAAAATAGATGTTGTAGTTATTGTAGCAGATGCGTCTAATTTAAAACGCCATTTATTATTAGCCACTCAACTTATCGATTTAAAAATGCCATGCGTGTTGGCTTTAAATATGATTGATGAGGCAGCAAAAAACAACACGGTTATTTATTATGAGGAGTTAGAGAAATTGATAGATATTCCTGTAATTCCTATCAATTCAAGAAGCAAGGAAGGAATTCAAGAATTAAAAGAAGCCATTACAAGAGCAAAAATATCAGACACTGTTTTTTATAATTTCGAAAAACAAAAACAATTATTTCCACAGATTGATTCTTACCAAACACTCATTCAATTAGCATTAGACACAAAAAAAGAGCAGCCCCATGCAATAAAGGAATTCGAATTAAATGATAATCTTCATCGTTTTTCTAAAATAAATTACATGGTTGCTAAGTGCATTAAACAACCAGAAAAACTAAATAAAAATTTAACTCAAAAGCTAGATACGTTTTTTACTCATAAAGTTTTTGGATTCGCTTTTTTCTTTTTAGTACTCTTTATAATTTTTCAATTTATTTTTTATGTGGCAGAGTATCCTATGACATGGATAGAAGAAGGTTTTGCCTACTTAATGAACACAGTTGCTGTATCCTTGCCTAAAGGACAACTAAGCGATTTATTAGTTAACGGAGTTTTAGCTGGAATTAGTGGCATTGTTGTGTTTGTTCCACAAATTGCATTATTGTTTTTCTTTATTGCTATTTTAGAAGATACGGGCTACATGGCACGCGCCAGTTTTATTTTAGATAAAGTGATGCGCAAATTTGGCTTAAATGGTAAATCAGTTATTCCCATGATTAGTAGCGTAGCATGTGCTGTTCCATCTATTATGAGTACGCGAACTATTACCAATTGGAAGGATAGAATGATTACCATTTTAGTAACTCCTTTAATTAGTTGTTCGGCTCGTTTGCCTGTATACACATTACTCATTAGTATGATGTTTGCCAAAGATAAATCGATAGGCATTTTAAATTATCAAGGATTGGTGTTAATGGGAATGTATCTGTTAGGTTTTGGTGCAGCGCTTTTAGCCGCTTTAATTTTAAAACATGTTTTAAAAACAACCGAAAAAAGCTACTTCATTATGGAGCTGCCAGTGTATCGTAAACCACAATGGCAAACAGTGGCGATGTTGGTTTTTGATAAGGTAAAAGTATTTTTATTTGATGCAGGTAAAATTATTTTAGCAATTTCTATTGTGCTATGGTTTTTAACGAGCCATGCGCCAGGGGATGCTTTTGAGAAATTAGAAAGTAACGCTGTCGCCACTAATTTGCAAGAAGCCGATTTGAACGCTCAAAAACTGGAGGCATCTTATGCGGGAATTTTAGGAAAGAAAATGGAGCCTGTGATTAAACCACTTGGCTTTGATTGGAAGATTGGAATTGCCTTAATCACTTCTTTTGCAGCGCGTGAAGTTTTTGTAGGAACGATGGCTACGATTTATAGTAGCGGAGATTCTGAAAACACAGAGACATTGCGTGAAAAATTAATTGCTGAGAAAAATTTTGAAACACAATTGCCAGCCTACAGTAGCGCAGTGTGCTGGTCGTTGATGATATTTTATGTGTTTGCCATGCAGTGCATGAGCACACTAGCAACTACTTACAGAGAAACTAAACATTGGAAATGGCCTGCTATACAATTAGTTTTTATGACAGGTTTGGCTTATCTTTCTTCTTTATTAGTGTATAATATTTTGAATTAATACAGCATGAACTATCACCAATTGCTTCATCAAACAATTATTGCGGCTGTAAAAGCAGGCAAAGAAATTTTGGAAGTTTACGATACTAAATTTGATGTAGAGTATAAAGATGATAAATCGCCATTAACGCTTGCCGACAAAAAAGCAAGCGACAAAATCATTTCAGAATTAAAGCAATTTGATATTCCTGTGTTGAGTGAAGAAGGTGTTCATGATAGTTTTGAAAAAAGAAAAACCTGGTCAAAATTGTGGATTGTTGATCCCTTGGATGGCACAAAAGAATTTGTGAAGCGCAATGGCGAGTTTACAGTTAATATTGCCTTAGTAGAAGACAATGCGCCAACCTTAGGTGTTATTTTTTCGCCAGTATTTAAAGACATTTATTTTGCAGCAAAAGGTATTGGCTCATTTAAAATTGACAGAGAGTATTTTACTCCTTTGATAAAATCAATGGAAGATGTAAGCCTTGAAGCATTGTTAACCGCCGCTCAACAATTACCAATTATTTCTAACAGAACTAATTATGTATTAGTGGCGAGTCGATCGCACATGAGTACCGAAACACATGAACGTATTGAAGCATTAAAACTGCAGCATAAAGAAGTAGAAATAGTAACAACAGGTAGTAGTATTAAAATGTGTTGGGTAGCCGAAGGCATTGCCGATGAATATCCACGTTTTGGTCCAACCATGGAGTGGGACACAGCAGCAGGGCAAGCCATTTTGCAAGAAGCAAAAGCTTCATTAATTGATTTCGAAACTAATGCTCCGATGAAATATAATCGTGAAAACTTACTGAATAATTGGTTTATTGCTAAGAGGTAATTTTGCAATGTTTCTTTTTCATCAAGGAAAAAGAAAAGAAGAAATCTCTTTTTCAATAATTTTACTAATCTCCTCTGCCCTAAATACGACCATTGCATGAGAACCATCTTTAACGGCATAATCTGCTTTTACATATTTGTGTAACAACAATCTATCGCCAGTACCATGAATATGAACATAGTTTTTTGGTAATTCTTTTTTATCCCAATTTACAATAATGTTTATGCAATTTTTAAAATAATTTTTGGTCATGCTATTTATCATTCCTAAATATTCAGGAATTAGGGCGCTTCCAAAACCAATAAACCAACGCCCCTCGTAAGCCATTTTACGATGTGTTTTTTCGGAAATCATTTTGTGAAGAGGGACATATTTAAAAAACTTTATAAACCAAGGTAGCTCACCTCTATGTTTCGAGCTTGAAATTAGAAATATTTTTTTCGGGGAAATTATCGTTGAAAGTTCAGCACACAGCATGCCGCCAAAAGACACGCCTAGTAAACAAAAAGGTTGGCTTGTATCTATTTGCGGCAAAAACTTTTTCGCATACGATTGCATCGTATCATTCTTTTCTGGGATTGGCCATTTCAACACAATGATTTCAACACCTTTAATGTGGAGGTTTTTATATAATTTTTCAGTAGTACCTAATCCAGGTATTGCGTAAATAACCATAAAACAAAGATACTATCTAAGTAAATAGTATGAAAAATATAAAGTGATAGAATGTTAAATTACTAAAACGGGTTAATAACTTTTTATGAGAGTAATACTTATGACATTATATTTGTTACTACTAAAAATATATAGAAATGACTGTAGAAATGGCTTTAGAAAATATTACAACCGAAGTAAAAAACGAAGTGTTAGTTATTACAATTAACCGACCAGATAAATTAAATGCTTTAAATAAACAAACCATTGAAGAGCTTCACGAAACTTTTGTAGATGCTGAAAACAATAAAGACATTCGCGCTCTAATTATTACTGGCTCAGGTCAAAAAGCATTCGTAGCGGGCGCCGATATTGCAGAGTTTGCAAATTTTAGTGTAGAAGAAGGAAAACAATTAAGTTCTATAGGACACTTTAAAATATTTAATTTTATTGAAAATTATTCTAAACCCGTTATTGCAGCTGTTAATGGTTTTGCTTTAGGCGGAGGATTAGAATTAGCAATGGCTTGCCATATTAGAGTGGCTAGCGCTAATGCTAAAATGGGATTACCAGAAGTTAGTTTAGGAGTTATTCCTGGTTACGGTGGAACTCAACGTTTAGCTCAATTAGTTGGTAAAGGCAAAGCTTTCGAAATGATTGTTACAGCCGATATGATTAATGCAGAAGATGCTTACAAATGGGGATTAGTAAATTACGTCACAACACAAGAAGAATTACTAAATAAGTGTTTTGAGATTACATCGAAAATCACAACTAAGTCTCCAATTGCTGTTAAAACAGCTATTAAAGTTATTAATGCTGGGTATAATAACAAACAAAACGGTTATGAAGTAGAGATTGAAGAGTTTGGGAAAAGTTTTGGTACCGGAGATTTTAAAGAAGGAGTTTCTGCATTTTTAGAGAAACGTAAAGCTAATTTCCCAGGGAACTAACTTTGCCAGTTTTTAAATCAGTAATTCAATAACTCAATAATTCAACTATGAGTGTAACACGCCCTTTTAATTTTAAAAAATGGATTGACGACAATCGTCATTTATTAAAACCACCCGTAAATAATAAAGTGGTATATAAAGATGCTGAATTTATAGTGATGGTAGTTGGCGGGCCAAACTCTCGTAAAGACTATCACTACAACGAAAGCGAAGAATTTTTTTATCAGCTCGAAGGAGATATCAAGGTTACCATTCAGGAAGATGGCAAAGCCGTTGAGGTTGATATTAAAGAAGGTGATATATTTTTATTGCCGCCAAAAGTTCCCCACAACCCAATTCGTTTTAAAAACACCATTGGTTTAGTAATGGAACGAAAAAGACGTGAGGGAGAAATGGATGGTTTGATGTGGTTTTGTGAAAAATGCAATACTAAATTATATGAGGAAAAATTCGTTTTAAACGATATTGCCTCTCAATTTCAAGGTGTTTTCGAAAAATTTTATAATTCAAAAGACTTAAAAACCTGCAAGTCATGCGGTTATGAAATGGTGCCCCCACCAGTCATTTCTTAACCGTTTTAGGCAAAAAACTTCGTAGAAGTACAGTTTTAATGAGTAAAAGAGTCGTTTTTCATCTGATTATACCATAACTTTACGGTATTAATTAGTTAACAATGAAAAAACAACGTATAGTTTTAAGTTTATTTTGTACTTTTTTAGTACTATTTACTTCTATTTCTTTTGCACAGTTAGCAGATGGCTTTGATATTAAGGCCGCTTATCAGCAAGCAAAGAACAAAGGAATCAGTAAAACTGATATAGAAGGTTATGTAAGATTTTTACATAATGATTACTTATCTCATAAGAATGGAGGACACGCGGCTTCTCATGGCAAAAACTCTGGAGTATATGATGCTGGAACTATTTATTTAAATGGTAATAGCGGAAACAATCCTCTAGCAAAGCCATTTATTCCTAATTCTCCGCAAAACGCATACTGCCCAAATGCAGGTTTCGAGCAAGGAACCTTTGCTAACTGGACTGGAAGCTATGGAACAGTTTCTACAGGTGCTACTACAGCATTGTTTCCTACTTATGTGCAAACAGCAGCTGGTATTTTAAATGGAGCAGGAAATAATGCGCCTTTGGCAAATACATTGAACTATCATACTATTATGACAACTCCTCCAACAAATAGTGTGTATCCTAATTGTGTAGGCTGGGACTCAATTGCTTGTAAAGTTGTTGGTACTCAAACAGTTTCTGAAATACCAGTAGTAAATCCAAATGGTGGACCTGCTTCCGTTCGATTAAATGGAGCTAGTGCTAACTATAGAGCAAGTAAATTAACGTACAACATGGCGTTAAACCCTAATAATAAAAACTTTAGTATTTCTTACGCTTTAGTATTAGATAATGGTGGACACCTTGCGTATGAGCAACCTTATTTTTCGGTTAGAGTAACTGATCAAAACGGAAACTTAGTACCAGGATGTTCTACATATACTGTAACATGTAATGCAGCCTTAACTGACCCAACATCTCCTTTATATGATCCAACTTGGACAGATGCAGTTGTTGGATGGGGAAGTGTGATGTACAGAAAATGGACTTCTTATGCTTTCGACTTTTCTAACTACCCAGCTATTACTTCTGTAAATGTAGAGTTTTACGTAGGAGGATGTTCTCAAGGAGGACATTATGGTTATGCTTATGTAGATGCTGAATGTAGTCAAGGTGGAGCAGTAGCAAGTTTTTGTGCAAATGATAATCAAGCCGTATTAACGGCTCCAGGTGGCTACACAACATATCAATGGATTGGCCCAGGTGGACCTGTTACTGTACCTAATGGAGGAAACGCTCCAACAGCTACAATTACTCCAGTGAGTGCTGGACAAGTATTTACTTGTAACGTAACAGCACCTAATGGTTGTGCTAGTTCATTTCAAACAACGGTTGCTATTTCAAGTGTGAGTATTACAGGAGTTGGATCTACACCATCATGTCTTAATGGAAATAGTGGAACAACAAACGTTACAGCTACAGGAAGTAGTTCAGGATACAATTATCAATGGGTCAATAGTTTAGGGGCAACCGTCTCCACGGCACAAACGGCCACAGGTTTAGCACCGGGTATATATACGGTAAACGTTAGTGCTATTTTATGTGGTTTAGCCTCAACTACGGTTCAGGTAGGAATTACAGCTCCAGCTTTTTATGCATTGCCAGCCCCATATTGTGGATCAGTGGCTTGGATAACCAATGCTGGTGGATCAAATTATAAATGGTACACAGCTTCTCCTTTAGCTTTAATTGCTGGCGCTACGAGTTCTTCTTTAACCATTAATTCACCTGTAAATGGTGCTGAGTATTTCTTAGTATTTAATACCGCTAGTGGATGTAAAGATTCAATTAAATATACATTAACACAATCACCTGGCGGAAGTATCTATGCTAGTAATATAAAAAGTATTTGTCCAGGTAATAACAATTCTTACGCAGTCATTAATTTACAAACAGGCGCTCCACCAGTTTATAGTTACACTGTAACTGGCCCAGCGGGTTATAACTCTGTATTAAATAATACAACTTTAGTAAAAGATAGCGTTGTAGGTTTATCTATTGGTACATATAGTGCAACTGTTTTTGATGGACAGTGTATTTATAATACAACTTTTACAGTAAGTCCATTTGTTTATTCATATACATTAACGCCTCAAAATACAAGTATTTGTAATGCAGGAAGTACAACTTTAACGGTAAACTTTGGAAATACAACTCCAAGTGCTTGTGGGTTATCAACTACTGGAGGTTGTACAACCCCTAATTTAATTACTGTTGGAACTGGAGCAGGGCTTAACCCAAGTAATAGCTGGCCAAGTATTTACGGTAACTGGTATAAAAATGCTAGACATCAATTATTGTATACTGCTGCTGAGTTATTGGCAGCTGGTATTTTACCAGGAAAAATTTCTTCATTAGCGTTTAATATCAATTCAATTCCTGCAGGTTATATTGGAACGTTACCGGGTGTAACCATTTCATTAAAATGTACTTCATTAAATGTTCTTACTAGTACATTTGATAACACAGGTTTAGTGCAAGTTTATAATGCAACAAACTATACGCCAATTGTAGGTTGGAATACTCATACTTTTACCAATGCTTATGAGTGGGATGGCGTTTCAAATTTATTAGTAGATGTTTGTTATAATTATGTTTCAAGTAGTAATTATACATCTAATCCTTTTAATACGTTAACAGGAACAGGTACTGTAAAATGTATTTATGCATATAGCGATTCATCACCAATGTGTTTAACGACAAGTTTTGCTACTACAAGTTTAGATCGTCCAAATATTAGATTCCAAAACTGTGGTGGTTCTAATCCTGCAGCGTTTACTTATTCTTGGACTCCAACAATTGGATTAAATCCAACTAATACCTATACTACAGTAGCTAGTCCAACGGCAAGCACTGTATATACAGTGCAAGTAAATCCTATCGGACAAACTAACTGTATGCAAGCACAGTCATCAACAATAACAGTTACTAGTGCGGTTGCTCCAACAATCACTCCTGTTTCAGCATTATGTACTAATGCAGCATCTGTTTCTTTATCTGCAACTCCAGCAGGTGGAACTTGGAGTTTAACTCCAGCAACCTCTACAGTGGGTGTGTTTACACCATCGTTAGCAACTGTTGGAACAAATACAGTAACCTATTTATATGGTGGGGCTGGATGTTCGCAAACGGCAACAACAACTATTGCAATTGAACAATTTGTGCCTGCAACGATTACAGGAACAATAAATCCAATTTGTTTACCTAGTA
>SYEI01000244.1 GCA_005800865.1 Bacteroidota bacterium
CTTAATGTCAGCTTGAGCGGAGTCGAAGGCTAATGTAATCAACTTTCAATAGTTAATTCTTTTCTAGTAAATTAACAGGTTATATAGCCTCTAATTTGCCAATTTCTCAACTTTTTAATATTATATTTGTTTCTATTTATTACCTGATTATATAGATTTATGAAGATTATTATACCAATGGCCGGTAAAGGCAAACGCATGCGTCCGCATACTTTAACTGTTCCAAAACCTTTAATTAACATTGCTGGTAAACCCATAGTACAAAGACTTGTAGAAGATATTACTAAAGTTTGTGGCGAAAAAGTAGATGAAATTGCTTTTATCATAGGTTCTGACTTCGGAAAAGAAGTAGAAGAAAACTTAATTAAGATAGCCGAATCGCAAGGTGCAAAAGGCACTATTTGCTACCAAGAGAAAGCATTAGGAACTGCTCACGCTATTATGTGTGCCAAAGATAGCATTACTGGCAAAACCGTGGTAGCTTTTGCTGATACCTTGTTTAAAGCGGATTTTGTAATGGACACCAATCAAGAAGGTGTGATTTGGGTACAAGGTATTGAAGATCCTCGCCAATTTGGTGTTGTGAAATTAAATGAGGCTGGCGTCATTACAGATTTTGTTGAGAAACCAGAAACATTTGTGAGCAATTTAGCAATTATTGGTATTTACTATTTTAAAGATGGTGATAATCTAAAAAAAGAATTACAGTATTTATTAGATAATAACATAACCGAAAAAGGTGAATTTCAATTAACTAATGCTTTAGAAAACATGAAGCAAAAAGGAATTGCCTTTACACCTGGTAAAGTAACTGAGTGGTTAGATTGCGGAAACAAAGACGCAACCGTTTATACCAACCAACGCGTTTTAGAATTTGAAAAAGGAAAACCTAACTTAAAAGGAAAAAATATCGTTACCGAAAACAGTACTATTATTGAGCCTTGCTTTATTGGCGACAATGTTGTGATTACAAATTCAATTGTTGGGCCGCATGTATCTATTGGTGCGGGTAGCAAAGTAAGTGATGCAGTTTTGAAAAATAGTATCATCCAGGCTAACACAAAATTAAGTAATACAATAATTGCAAATAGTATGATTGGCGAAGGCGCTGAAGTAAAAGGAAAAGCCTTAGACATCAGTATGAGTGATTACACAACACTTTCTCTGTAAATCAAAACCAATAGTATTGAAATTTAAAATCAATATAATTTTTAGTGCTTTAATTTTGCCATTATTGGTAATCTTTGCGTTTTCTTGTAAATCAAAAAAAGGAACCTCAACTTCGTCTAAAGAAGCAAGCAACACCTCCACAAAAGGTGTCTCTGAAGAAAATCAAACTAAATTCGCTTTTTATTTTATCGATGGTTGCAAAGAGCGAATGAAAGGGAATATTGAATTAGCCGAAAACGCATTTAAAGAATGTTTAAAAATAGATCCATCTTCTGCAGCCGTAAAATACGAATTAGGTAACATTTACCGATTTAATGGATTATATGACAATGCTTTGAAATACGGCAAAGAGTGCGCCAATGCAGATCCTAAAAACGAATGGTATCAATTATTGTATATCGACTGTTTACATAATAAACGTCAGTTTGCACAAGCAGCAGAAGTATATACTCGATTAATTAAAAATTACCCTAACCGCTCAGAGTTCTACGAAGGCTTAGCTGCCGAATATATGTATGGCGGTAACTACGAAAAATCGTTTAAAACATTTGACGACATAGAAAAGAAATTCGGGCAAAATGAAGCCTTTACACTCAATAAAATAAAACTATTAAAACAATTAAAAAAAACAGCCGAAGTTGAAGCTGAATTTAAAAAATTGATTGCCGCAAACCCAAGTGAAATTAGATATTACACGTATCTGTCAGAATTTTATCAGGAAACTAATCAAAATGAAAAAGCCATGGCTAATTATCAAGCGGCTTTAAAATTAGATTCAAAAAATCCTATTTTACATCTGGCATTAGCAGATTATTATAAATCGTTGAACGATAATGCTAGTATGTTTAAAGAACTTGAAATTGCATTTGAAAGTTCCGATTTAGAAGTTGAAACTAAATTAAAAATTTTAGCGTCGTATTACGAACTATCTGAATTGAATGCAGAGTATAAAAAACAAGCGGATGAGTTGTGTGATATTGCCTTAAGAGTAAACTCAAACTCTGCTGAAGTTCATAGCATCAAAGCCGATTTTTTATTGAAAGATAAAAAAGTAAAAGAAGCACGTGACGAATACGAACTAGCTATCATATTAGATAAGAGTAGCTATAACATCTGGACTCAATTAATGGGAACGGAAGCAGAATTAGGAGAATATAAATCGTTAGAAGCTCATAGTTATGAAGCAATGGAGTTATTTCCTAATCAACCATTACCATATTTTTTTAATGGAATTTCAAACACAACTCTAAAAAATTATTCTAAAGCAATCGAATCATTTACTGATGGATTAGAATTTGTATACAACAATAATTTGTTATTAATCGACTTTTACTCAAGCTTAGGAGAAGCCTATAACTCTAATAAACAATACGAAAAATCAGATAAGGCTTTTGATGATGCTTTAAAAATAGATCCAGATAATGCTTCTATCTTAAACAACTACGCTTACTATTTGTCACTAAGAAAAGAAAAATTAGAGAAAGCTGAAAAATTTTCGAGAAGAAGCAATGAATTATCTCCAAATAATCGTTCTTATTTAGATACTTATGGCTGGATTTTGTATCAGCAAGGTAAATATAAAGAAGCCGAAGTTTGGTTAGCACGTGCCGTAAAAATTGGAAGTAAAAGTGCTATTGCCGAGCATTATGGGGATGTATTATACAAATTAGATAGAAAAGAAGAGGCGCTAAAATATTGGATGGAGGCTAAAGAAGCTGGCGCCGGTTCTGAATTCTTGGATAAAAAAATTGCAGAAAAAAAATTAAATGATTAAAAGGAACCATATTTCTATTTTTTATCTGTGTCTTATTGGTACATTGCTCGTTATGTTATCATGTAAATCAAAAAAACATGTTCAACAGGCAGCCATTCAAAATCAAACAGAAGATACCATAGGCAGATGTAGATTACAATTTAAAAGTGCCAAATCATTATCAAAACACATTAAAGAAAACGAGCTTCAGTACAATTGGCTTTATGCTAAAGCAGATGTGC
>SYEI01000245.1 GCA_005800865.1 Bacteroidota bacterium
CTCGTGTTAATTTTTTGTAGCTCACATAAGAGGAAACAATAGAATCTCCTAATTTTGAGGTGGTAATAGAATAATTACCATCAAAATCGGTTGTTCCGCCAACTGTTGTTCCTTTTATTAGAACAGGAACAAAAGGTAATGGCTCTTTAGACTCAGAATCAAATACTTTACCGCTTATGGTATAAGTTTGAGCATAAAAAGTCATGCTCCCTAATATAAGTAGCAAAAAATAGTAAAAATGGGTCGACTTTCGCATCAATTTTAATGAACTTAAAAGTAACAATAAGTTCTAAACTCATCAACTTTATTTTGTAATTTTTGTTTATACTTGGGGTAAGATTTTATGGCAAAATACGACGCGGTTATAATAGGAAGTGGCTTAGGTGGTTTATGCACAGCATACATTTTAGCTAAACACGGAATGAAAGTTTGTGTACTTGAAAAAAACAGACAAATTGGTGGCTCAATGCAAATTTATAGCAGAGACAAAACTATTTTTGAAACAGGTGTGCACTATCTTGGTGGATTAGATGAAGGACAAAACTTGAATCGCTATTTTCAATATTTCAACCTCATGAAAGATTTGAAATTACAAAAGCTAAACGAAAATGGCTTTGATATGATTTCTTTTGAAGGTGATGAACAATTATATCCACATGCGCAAGGCTATGATAATTTTGTAGAACAATTAGCGGCTATTTTTCCTCACGAAAGAGAAGCACTTAAAACATATATACAAAAGGTAAGAGAAACCTGTGCCGATTTTCCCATGTACAATTTATCTAACGAAAAGAAAGATTTTACAAACGCATGGCATTTACAAGTGGACTCTCAAACATACATTAATTCACTTTTTAAAGATGAAAAACTACAAAAAGTAATTGGTGGGAATAATATGTTGTACGCTGGCGTTGCTGGCAAATCACCTTTTTATGTTCATGCATTGGTAGTTAATTCTTACATCGAAAGTTCTTACAGATGTATTGATGGTAGTTCGCAAATTTCTAAAATAATGAGTAACAACATTAAGGCAATGGGTGGCGAAATTTTAAATTATCACGAGGCAAAACGTTTTGTGTTTAATGGCGATAGCATTGAATCTGTTGAATTAACAAACGGAGAACATATTGAAGGAAAAACATTTATTTCAGGTATTGATTTAAGTAAAACCATTGATATGGTTGAAGGTCCGCAATTACGAACAGCTTATAAAAATCGTATTAAAGGTTTAGAAAATACAGTTTCTGTTTTTATGTTAAATGTGGTGATGAAAGAACAATCCTTTAAACATTTAGATCATAATATTTATCACTTAATTAATCCTGACGTTTGGGCTGGTCCGTTTTATGATGAAAAAAAATGGCCAGAATCGGTTGCGGTATTTGGAAACACAAATTCTAAACATCCAGATTATACCGAAAACTTTACTGCCATGGGTTACATGCGTCATGAAGAATGCGCAAAATGGTGGGACACAAAAAGCATTATTCCTAATAACATAAATTATAGAGGCGACGATTACGAAGCTTTTAAAATTGAAAAATCAGAAAAGCTTTTGGATGCTCTCGAAAAAAGAATCCCTGGTGTGAGATCAAAAGTAAAATCTTATACCAGCGCTACGCCACTTACTTATCGTGATTATATTGGAAGTAGGGACGGATCTTTATATGGTGCTATTAAAGATTATAAAGAGCCTTTAAAAACTTTTATTACTCCACGCACTAAAGTAAATAACTTATTTTTAACTGGCCAGAATTTAAATTTACACGGTGTATTAGGTGTTACTGTTAGCTCGGTTGTTACCTGCACCGAAATTTTAGGCGACCCAGATCTAATTTCAAAAATTGCTAAAGCATCTTAAATTTATAAATTATGGGAGATAAGTTATAATGAAACCATTTGAATTGTAAATAATTAAAAAATATAACCACATAGAAACATAGAAATAAATCAGGATAAATATGAGATAGAAAACTTTGTTTTAACATAGACATCTATGAAACAGCAAAGCGTCTATTATCTCCTTTAACCTACATTAAATAGACCTATGTTTCTATGTGGCTAAAAAATTAGTTTAAAAGAATAACAACCATAAAAATAACCATGCTAACACTCACACCTTCCGAATTAAACGTTCCTCAATTACATCAATATTTATTAGGCGCTATTGGCCCTCGTCCTATTTGTTTTGCAAGTACGGTTGATGCAAAAGGCAATCATAATTTAGCACCCTTCAGTTTTTTTAATGTGTTTAGTGCAAAACCTCCTATTGCTATTTTCTCGCCAAACTTAAGCGGACGAACTGGTCAAGCAAAAGATACGCACTTAAATATTAAAGAAGTGCCTGAATGTGTGATTAATATTGTGAACTATAACATGGTTCATCAAATGAGTTTAGCAAGTAGCCCATACGAAAAAGGGGTGAGTGAATTCACGAAGGCAGGCTTCACTCCTATTGCATCCGAATTAGTAAAACCAATGCGTGTTAAAGAAAGTCCGGTGCAACTTGAATGTAAAGTATTTGAAGTAAAAGAAATTGGTAATTGCAATTTAGTAATGTGTGAAATTATAAAAATTCACATTGATGAATCAGTATTAAATGAACACAATTTAATTGACCAACAAAAAATAGATTTAGTGGCACGCATGGGCGGCAATTGGTATTGCAGAGCGCACGGCGATGCTTTATTTGAAATTGAAAAACCAATTACGACCATTGGAATTGGTTTTGACAATATACCTGCATCTATCAAATCAAGCACAGTTTTAACAGGCAATAACTTAGGTCAATTAGGGAACATAGAGGTTTTACCAACTCAAGATGAAGTAGAAGCATTTCATAAAACCTTATCGCAAAAATTTTCATCAGATACAGAGAAACACCAATATGCCAAAGCTTTATTAGACGCAAATAAAGTAAAAGATGCTTGGTGTGTATTGTTAGGATAAATAAAACATGACATTTGTCAGATTGCAAAGTGATTTTTGTTCTTTCAATTAATTTTCTCTATTTATAAATTTGACTATACTTAAAAAACTATAGCCATGCAAAAACACGATTTATTACACGAATTTCCTGAAATGAAAGATAAAATTCATGAGTTAAAAACAACAGATACTCATTTCAGAAAACAATTTGACGAATACCACGATGTAGATCATCAAATTCACAGCTACGAAAGTGGCGCTACTGCAACAACTGATGAGCATTTAAATGAATTAAGAGCAAAGCGTGTTCATTTAAAAGATTCTCTTTATACAATGTTAAAGAATTAATTTTAAATTAGATTTTATAATAAAGTCATTCGATACTCTCGGATGACTTTTTTTATTGTTTATTTGAAGGAATGGAACGCTGATTATCTAGATTCATTATGATTCTGATGATAAAGAAGCAAAGCTTCCTATGTATGACTGTTTTCTTATATTTTTATGTAGGCAAAAAACTATGTGTCTATCCCGAAATACATTCGGGACAAGTTATGGTTAAATTTTACAAAACACCATTCATTACTTTTAGATGAAATAGCCATGTTTACATAACAAATACATAACTAATTAAACTGGCTATACCATATGACAATTAAATATTATAATTTTATCATATGAAACCTATTAGTTTTAAAACTCATATTGATAAACTCAGCTATTTAAAAACTTTTTATTTAGAAATACCAGCTACGGTTGTAAAAAAAGTAGGCGGTATTGGTAAAGTACGTTTACTATGTGAGGTGAACAAACAAATCATTTTTCAATGTGGTTTAATGTCTTTGCCCGAAGGGAAAGCCTATATCTCCATCAACAGCAAACGCATGAAAGAATTAGGTGTTGAAAATGGCGATACGGTAGCCGTTATTTTAACCGAAGATAAAAGCGAATTTGGAGTTGACGTACCAGAAGAACTAAGCGAATTATTTAAACAAGACCCTGAAGGAAAACGCCGTTTTGATTTATTAAAACCAGGCATGCAACGTTATATTTTAAATTTTGTAAACACCGTAAAAAGCCCTCAACTAAGAGTTGACAAAGCTTTTATGCTGATTTCTAATTTAAAGAATTTAACGCCAGGCAAGGAAACGTTTAAGGAGATATTAGGGAAATAAGATAAATATTATTCTTAATCGTTTGCAATTATTTGTAAATTTGATAAACAGCTAAGGATGACAAAACCACCCCAATATACCATATTTGGTTCGCTTGGGGTGATAAAATCACCTGCATAAGCTAGTTATGCACCATTTTGACAACAACAAAACAACACATCTAATGATAAAAATAAAATCATCATTATATCGAACCAGATTAATTATTCTAACCAACCTCGTCCTTCTTGGTTTTTTAAAATCCGCCAACGCTCAAGACACTTTAAGGATTTTATTCATTGGCAATTCAATGACCTATGTGCAAGACTTACCAGGTTTATTAACCAATCTTGCTAGTTCAAACGGAAAGACTGTAATCACTGCTCAAAATACTCCGGGAGGGTATTTTTTATCTGATCATGTAACTGATCCAATATCTCTAAGTCTGATGGCGCAAGGTTTTGATTACATCGTTGTTCAGGAGCAGAGCTCAGGCAATATTCTACCCGTAATCCCTGGTTCGCCCATAATTCGACCGATAGGAATAATTGACTCAATTGCGAAAGCGAATTGCAGTAAAATCCTGTTGTATGCAACTCCAGGTTATCCTGAAACTCATCCATGGAGTGTTAAGCCCTACGAGGATATGCAAGCTGAAA
>SYEI01000246.1 GCA_005800865.1 Bacteroidota bacterium
GGGTGATAATATTTAGTGTTGTTGAAGTAGAATTAGTGCAAATACCATTTGTACCAATTACGCTATAAGAAGTGGTAGTTGTTGGGTTTACTATTATTGATGACGTGCTTGCACCATTTGACCAAATGTAACTTGTTGCTCCGCTCGCCGTTAAGGTAGCTGATGATCCACTACAAATCGTTGTATTACTTGGTGTAATTGAAATAGATAAAGTTGGTGAAACGCTTACGTTAGTAACTGCTAAAGCGGTGCATGTTCCGGCACCAGCTAAAACAGTATATGTTGTAGTTGTTGTAGGGTTCACTGTTACAGTTCCAGTTGGTGTAGGATTTGCTCCTGCACTTGCAGTCCAAACAAAAGGGCCAGTACTTCCAACTACAGCTAAATTAGTTGATTGTCCATTACAAATAATAGTACTAGCTGGAGTTATATTAATTGAAAGTGTAGGAGAAATGGATACAGTTGCAACAGCTGTTATTGTACAAGAGCCAGTTCCTGATAAAACAGTGTATGTAGTATTTGAAGTAGGAGAAACTGTTACACTTGATGCACTTGCAGGGTTAGCGCCTGCACTGGCTGTCCAGGTAAATGGACCTGCACCAGTTGACGTTAAGATAACACTTTCGCCTAAGCAAATAGTTGTGTTAGATGGTGAAATATTAATTGGAGCAACTGGTGCAATAGATACGGTTGCTAAAGCTGTTGCTGTACAAGCACCCGTGCCAGATAGCACCGTATAGGTAGTTGTTGTGGTTGGAGTAACTGTTACACTTGCAGCACTTGCTGGATTAGCACCAGAACTTGCTGTCCAAGTAAACGGACCAGCTCCAGAAGAGGATAAGGTTACGCTTTCTCCCAAACAAATAGTTGTATTGGATGGAGTAATATTAATTGCAGGGGTTGTAGAAATAGAAACCGTTGCGATAGCAGAGGCTGTACAAGTTCCAGTTCCTGATAAAACAGTATAAGTAGTAGTAGCAGTTGGTGTTACGGTAACATTACCAGTAGCAGGTGGATTTGCGCCTGCACTTGCCGTCCAAACAAAAGGCCCAGCACCGCTAGCAGATAAAGCTTGACTTTGACCTAAACAAATAGTTGATAAGGATGGTGTAATTGAAATAGATAAAGATGGGGATATGGACACAGTAGCAACAGCAGAAGAAGTACAAGTTCCAGTTCCTGATAAAACAGTGTAAGTAGTTGTTGTACCAGGAGTAACTGTTACATTTGCCACACTAGCAGGAGTAGCTCCTGAACTAGCAGTCCAAACAAAAGGCCCAGCGCCACTGGCAGATAAAGCCTGGCTTTGTCCGGCACAAATAGTTGATAAAGAAGGTGTGATAGCAACTGTTGGAGAAGAAATAACATTAACGGTTATAACAGTTGAACTCACGCATGCCCCAACTGTTTTAGTAACCGTATAAGTTGTTGTTGCGGTTGGTGTACAAACTGTTAAAGAATTACTTGTTGTGCTGAGGAATGTTCCTGGAGTCCAAGAGTATGTTCCTGCACCACCGTTAGCAGTTAAAGTGGCAGTTTGGCCAAGGCAAATTGAACCAGCAGGACTTTGACTTACAGGTAATGCTGGGGGAGGAGTGAATGCTAAAGAAACTGTTTGAGTTACAGGAAATCCAGGACAAGTATTGATGTCAGAATATTTAACCGTATAAGTAGTTGCAGCTGTTGGATTGGCAGTAACTACAGAGCCTGAAGTAGCTGCCAAACCACCTGAAGCAGGTGCCGACCATGTGTAAGAACCAATGGCGAATCCTCCATTTACTGTTAATGTTACAGTTTGAGGACCACAAGTTGTTGTTGGATTAACCGTTGCTGTTAAGCTTGGTTGGTTTGCGCAAGATAAACCATTTACATCCAAAAATACCCCAGAATCTAAAATACCGTCAGAATCATCCCACACACCAATCGTCATAGTGTAAGTTTGACAAGGCGTTACGTTAGCAGAGGCTGTCATCACTGGAGTACAAGCATCATAAGCCAAGCCTGGTGGATTAGCTATATAGTAAGCGCAATTTATACAAGGACCTGTGTTATTTGTCCCATTATTTACATTTTGAATAGAAACAACATTTGAAGTAGTTGTTGTTACTGGTAAAATTGCTAAATTTTGTTGGTTGTAGTTTCCTCCTAAAGGATTTGGCCCACTTAATACAAATCCAAATACATCATTAATTGAACCTACTGAATATTCAGGATATTCTTCAGATCCAAAAACATAATTAATGCTCAATGTTGCACAGCTAGGCGTAATTAAGAAATTAATATAACATCCGTCAAAAGTACCATTAATACCACTATTAGCTAATGTGTTGCCCAGTGTAGATCCTGGAGCTAAATTATCTAAACTTAAGTTATTAGAACTTGTATTTGGGCCAGCCACATTGGAGGCTGTTCCAGTTGTAAGTAAAATTCCTGAATTTAATGTTCCTCCCAACGCACCAGCACCGTTGGCAAATGTAGCATAAGCACCTGCAGGACACGTAATGGTTAAGCCACTAACAACCACACCATTTCCCTGTAAAAGGGTTTGCATTTGCGCAATCGTTGGGTTGACAGCTGTTGTTATTTGTCCAAAAGAATTGGAGAATAAACCAGTAATTAAAACAAAAAGGAATAATTTTTTCATATATGATGTCGTTATATTTTAGTAAACTTATTAGCGAGTTAATCTTCAAGTATGATGTTTTGTATTTCGATAAACATCACTATTTCTTAGATAATTTTAACAAGTTAATTAATCCTTAAATTTATGAAATTCAGACTGTTCGGACAAATACAACCTCTTTAAAACGAGTGAAACTATGGTTTGAGTTAGGGAATGAATTAGGAGATTGATATTGGCCAAAAATTGGTCTAAAAAACGTATCTTTGCGCAAATAAAAAATAATGATTCAGATAGGAAAAACAAATACTTTAACTATTTTACGACAAACGCCTCCAGGAATGTTTTTGGGTAATGATGAAAATGAAGTAGTATTGTTGCCAAATAAATGTATTGAACCCGAATTTAAAGTTGGAGATGAAATTGAGGTGTTTATTTATAAAGATTCGGAAGATCGATTAATTGCCACCCGATTAAAACCATATGTTGAAATTAATCAATTTGCTTTCTTAAATGTATCTGAAGTTAGTCGTGTTGGTGCTTTTTTAGATTGGGGTTTAGAAAAAGATTTATTTGTTCCTTTTAAAGAACAAAAACAAAAAATGATTGAAGGCCATAATTATGTGGTGTTTATTTATTTAGATGAATTAACCGATCGTATTGTTGCTTCAAGTAAAATCAACAAATTTATTAGTAACGAAGTTTTAGAAGTAGAACAAGGTGAAGAAGTAGATTTATTAATTTATAACGAAACAGATTTAGGATTTACTTGCGTAATAAATGGTATTCACAAAGGTTTAATTTATCATAACGATGTGTTTACTGACCTAGCAGTTGGTGATTCAGTAAAAGGTTATGTAAAATTAATTAGAGAAGGAAATTTAATAGATTTAAGTTTACAAAAAGTAGGGTTTAAACATGTTTTATCTTCTACCGAAAAAATATTAGAATATTTAATTGCTCATGATGGTTATTTAGAATTAACGGATAAAGCATCACCCGATTTAATCGAGAGACGTTTTGATATGAGTAAAGCCACTTATAAAAAGTCAATTGGTATTTTATATCGTCAACGAAAAATTACTTTACATACTGATGGTGTTCGTCTGGTTGCAGCTGTTGAAGGTGAAGAAGCAAAGGGAGTTTAGTTTTGCTCTTCATTGCGAGGGTTTTAATCGACGCAATCTCATATGACATTAAATTTGAGATTGCTTCTCCCGATAGCTATCGGGATTGTTCGCATTGACGAAATTAATCCTGAAGGTGAACTAAATCATTTTTCGTAAAAACTCTTACAGGGTATAAAGCCGCTAAAAAGCCTATTGCCATTACAACTGCTAATATCCAGATAAAATCTTTTAATTGTAAATCTATAGGATAATAGGCAATAACAGATTGATCATCAAAGGTTACTAAATGAAATTGTTGCTGCAAAATGCAAATAATCAATCCAATAATTAATCCGGTAAAAGCCCCTACAGAAGTAATTAAAAATCCTTCTTGCATAAAAATAGTTCTAATAAATTTTTGATCTGCCCCTAAATTATAAAAGGTTTTAATGTCTTTTTTCTTTTCAATAATTAACATGGTTAGTGCGCCAATGATATTGAATGTAGCAATTACTAAGATAAATGCTAAAATCAAAAAGGTCCATAATTTTTCTGTTTCCAATGTTTTAAACAACACATCATTTAATTGATATCTATTTTTGATTTGATACTCATTACCTAATTCCATTTGCAGTTTTGCTTGGATAGAGGCCAATTGATCCTTGTCTTCAATACTTAATTCGATAGCGGAAAAAGCGTCTTTACAATCAAATAATTGTTGAGCAGCTTCTAAATCAATCAGTACATATTTAAAATCAAAATCATCATTTAAAGAAAATATCCCTGCAGGACTAATGGATAATTTATTGAACGCATCCTCAGGATTAATTCCTTCTGTTTTACCTCTGATAGGCGCATAAATTGAAATAGGAGACACAAAATCATTGACATTGATTCCTAATCTTCCCGCAACACCTCTCCCAAACACTCCGTAAAACTGATTGTCATATTTAAAACGGTAGGTTCCATCAGTAACCACTGTATCGAAATGGGTTAAGTTTTTAAATTCTTCATCCACACCTTTTACGGTAATAATGGCTTGTCGTTCATCTAATTTCATCAAGGCATTTTCTTCAATAGAGTAGGAGATTCCGTTGATTCCAGAAATTGATTTTATTTTTTTTGTCAATTCAACTTTGTTACTCATGTACTTTGAATTGACCGCCGTAATTTTTAAATCTGGTTCAATGGCATGATACAAATCAGCTACCACATTAGTTAAACCATTCATCGCTGATAAAACAATAATTAAAGCTGCCGTGGTTAAAGCTATAGCCACGATGCTAATCCAAGAAATAACGTTGATGGCGTTATTGGATTTTTTTGAAATTAAATACCGTTTGGCTATAAAAAATGAAAGATTCAAATTCAATAAATAATAAAGTTCTTGTACTGGTAAAAATACAAATTTTATTACTCATTTAAGTATTGTTTGCAGATGATGAGGGAGTTGCTTTACTCATTAGTATGTCTTTGTAATTTTATTTTACTTAAATTCGATAAACTTTTAAAATACATCATATGAAAAAAACTTTACTTTTTACCGCTTTATTAATTGGTGGTTTATCACAATTATCTGCACAGTGCGTTATTGGTGCTGCTTGTACTCCAAGTGCTCAAGGTTATTGCACAGTGCCAGTTGAAAACACCAATTTGCCAAATGGAACAACTAATGTTGGCTATTCAACTGATATTCAATTTACACTTGGAACAAGTATTTTTGGATTTGTAACAATTACGGATGCTTCGATTAGTTCGGTTACGGGCTTACCTTCGGGGTTTACATACAGTACTAATCCTACAAATGGGACTATGCTTGCTGGTACTAGTGCATGTATGCAAATAAGTGGTTCAACATCTACACCTGGAACTTATAGTATCGCTGCAACTTTTGCTTCTAATACTAGTTCTGGACCATCTTCGCAAACATTAACTTGGTTTTTAACTATTGATGCAACAACTGGTATTCAATCATATAACGAAGTTTCAAAACTGTTAGTGTCTCCTAATCCTGCAACTAATGAGTTATTTGTAGCTTCAGCTTCTCATTTTGGAAAAGTAGTTATTATTGATGCTTTAGGTAAAACTGTTTTATCACATGACGCTAATTATTCAGCTCAAACAACTATCAATATCAGTTCTTTAAGCAAAGGTGTTTACTTTTTACAAGTAAGCGATGGCACAAATTTAACGACTAAGAAATTTATTAAAGATTAATTTTTCCTTTTCAAAAGAAATCCCCGGTAGTATTTACTATCGGGGATTTCTTTTTTATTTAATATCATTAAATTGGTTTATTGAAAATTGCATTTATTTTTTCAGCATAATCATACGAATCATCAATAAAAAAATTTAATTCAGGAAC